>NZ_JBFRFS010000006.1:0-231739 GCF_052114945.1 Glaciibacter sp. 2TAF33 | reverse complement strand
CAGTCGCGAGCACCTCGAATTTGTCCAAGCCGAACTCAACGGCCGACCACGGAAGACCCTCAACTGGAAGAGCCCAGCCGAGGCCCTCAACGAACTGCTGTTAAACTCGCCAAACGAAAACCGTGTTGCAACGACGCCGTGAATTCACCCGCCGCCGATGGTGTTTTTCCGTACATCACGGGCTCACTGGCCCCACCGGCACACGAGCGGATGCCGCGACGTGTGAAGCGCTCAGGCCGGGACGAGGCTGTGCGCGTCGAGGATCGTGTAGCTGTAGCCCTGTTCGGCGAGGAACCGCTGCCGGTTCTGGGCGAAGTCCTGGTCGACGGTGTCCCGGGCGACGAGGGTGTAGAAGTTCGCGGACAGCCCGGACTCCTTGGGACGGAGCAGCCGGCCGAGGCGTTGCGCCTCCTCTTGCCGTGAGCCGAACGACCCTGACACCTGGATCGCCACGGTCGCCTCGGGGAGGTCGACGGAGAAGTTGGCGACCTTCGACACCACCAGCACGTTCTCCTCGCCGACCCGGAACGCCTGGTAGAGCCGTTCGCGCTCGTCCACCGGTGTGGCGCCGGTGAGCTTCGGAGCCCCGAGCGACTCGGCCAGTTCGTCGATCTGGTCCAGGTACTGCCCGATCACCAGGATGCGTTCGCCGGCGTGCCGGGCGACGAGCTCCTTGACCACGTCCAGTTTGGCGGGGGCGGTGGCGGCCATCCGGTAGCGTTCGTCGTCGGCCGCGGCCGCGTACGAGAGGCGCTCGGACTGCGGCAGGTCGATCCGCACCTCGAAGCACGCGGCGGGGGAGATGAATCCCTGCGCCTCGATCTCCTTCCACGGCGCGTCGAAGCGCTTCGGCCCGATCAGGCTGAAGACGTCGCCCTCGCGGCCATCCTCCCGCACCAGGGTCGCGGTGAGCCCGAGGCGGCGGCGGGCCTGCAGTTCCGCGGTGAGCTTGAACACCGGCGCCGGCAGCAGGTGCACCTCGTCGTAGACCACGAGGCCCCAGTCCATCGCGTCGAGCAGCGCGAGGTGGGCGTATTCGCCCTTCCGCTTCGCGGTGAGGATCTGGTAGGTCGCGATGGTGACCGGCTTGACTTCCTTCATCTGGCCCGAGTATTCGCCGATCTCCTCGGCCGTGAGTGTTGTGCGCTTGAGCAGTTCGTCACGCCACTGCCTGGCCGACACCGTGTTGGTGACCAGGATCAGCGTGTTGGTCTTCGCCGTGGCCATCGCACCGGCCCCTACGAGGGTCTTCCCGGCGCCGCAGGGCAGCACCACAACTCCGGAGCCACCCTCGAAGAAGTTCGACACCGCCTTGTTCTGATAGTCGCGGAGCGCCCAGCCGTCTTCGATGAGATCGATCGGGTGCGGCGTGCCCGGAGTGTAGCCGGCCAGGTCCTCGGCCGGCCAGCCGATCTTCACGAGTTCCTGCTTGAGCTGGCCCCGCGCCCACGGCTCGATCAGGTACGAGTCAGGAGACGGATGCCCGATCAGCAGCGGCGAGATGCGCTTGGCCCGGGAGATCTCCCTGAGCACCGCCTCATCGCGGCTCACCAGGATCAGCTCGCCGTCGGCGTCGCGCTCGATGATCAGCCGCCCGTACCGCCCGACCGTCTCGGTGATGTCCACCGACACGGTCTGCGGAATCGCGAACTTTGAGTACTTCTCCAGCGTTGCCAGCATGTCCGACGCGTCGTGCCCCGCCGCGCGGGCGTTCCACAGGCCCAGCCGGGTGATCCGGTAGGTGTGGATGTGCTCGGGCGCGCGCTCGAGCTCCGCGAAGACCGCGAGATCGTGGCGTGCATCTTCGGCAAGCGGATGCGCCACCTCGAGCAATACCGTGCGGTCGCTTTGAACGATCAGGGGTCCGTCAGACATAGCTTTCAATGCTACGCCTACGGCGGGCGGCCCTCGGCGCGCCCCCGCCCCGACTCGGCGGGAGCGATACGCGGCAGGTGCGCCGCTGTGCGGCAGGCGCGCCACCCGTACAGCGGCGCAACTACCGCATACCTCCGCGGCGCCCAGCGATGGCCGGCCGGACTACGGTGCCGGCGTGATGCTGAGCACGCTCGACAGAGGCAGGGTGCGTTCAATGTCCGCCCGGCGGTCCCTCGCACGGAACCGGCCTCCGCCGACGCTCGCGGGTTCCAGCAGGTAGTCGACCACGACACCTCCGGGCATGGCGATCGAGACGATGACGGTCTGCTTGCCCCGAATCGCGACGTCCAGTTGCCGGGCCAGCCAGGCGTGGCCCGCCTCGCTCTCCCCGCCGTCGCCGGCGCGGAGTTTCTCGACCAGCGCGGCGGCGGGATCGGCCGGCTCGGCCACGACCGGGCGGGCGAGCTGGTGGCGGCGTAGGTGCAGGATCTCGCCCTCGCCGTCTTCGGCGGCCACCGGGTACTTGGCGTCGCTGAGAGCCCAGAAGACCACGTCCGCCGGATGGCGGCTTGTCAGCCGGCCGTCCGCACTCACCAGGGCCAGCGGGGTGAGCGACTGGTCCACGGCAATGGTGCCCAGCATCGCCGGGTCGTCGGACCACACATAACTCTGCGCCTGGCCGGTTCGAAGCGGACCGACCCGCACCCGCCCATATCGGGAAGCGGATTCGACGATCAGGTATTCGAGGGGTTGCGGAACACCGGTCAATGAAATGCCGCGCAGGAACTCGAGGATCGACTGCGCATTCCCGCCGGCGGCCAGCGCCCGGTTCACCGACGCGTTCGTCACCCGGTAGGTCGACGCCAGCTCGCGGCTCTCGATGTCGGCGAGGCTGCGGAGCCGGGCGTCGACGGCGGGGGATAGCGGGCCGGGCGAGACGATCGACAGGTCATGCTGCAGGTAGACCTGCCCCACCTCGGCCGGCAGCAATTCGGCCATCATCGCGACCGCCGCGTCGATGTCACCCGCCAGCACCGCGGCGCCGGCCGTGCCGACGGTCTGGTGTGCGGTGACGCCGATGAGCTCCGCGTCGCGAGCGAACGCGTTCACCCGTTCCTCCATCCAGGTGCCGCCGGCCGGGTACAGCCAGGTCGCGTAGGCACGAAGCCCGTCACCCCAGGAAACCCCCGGTCGGCCGGCGAGGATGCTACGGACCTCGGTCGACAACGCCGCCTGCCAGGCCGTCGCTAGGCTCGCCCACCGCTTCGGGGTCCCCTCGTGCAGCCAGTCGTCGCCGCCCGGAGTCTCCAGCCAGTGGCCACGCTCGAGCGCCACGAGTTCGGCGCGTTCGGCGATCGACACCAGCGGCGCAACGGCCTCGAGCTCGACCGACATCGCCTGGGCGAGCCGCTTGGTGTCGGGCTGGCCGAGTCCGCCACGGCTGAGCTGGCGGGCCGGTTCGCGGGAGACCTCGGTGACGAGCTCCGCGATCGAGGACACCGCGGCGAAGGCCCGCTCGGCGGCCAGCCGGTCGACGAAACGGGTGTCGCTGTCGGAGGCGTTCAAGAAGGCGGATGGCGCGGTCTGCGCCGCGAGTTCGGCGGCACCGGGCAGGCCCTCGGAAGGCCACGCACGCAGGCGCTCGGTCACCGGGTCAAAGGTGGTCACCCGGTCGCCGTCGAGGGTGACGAGCAGCAGCTCGTGCAGGGTCCTGGCGCGATCCGCGACATCCGCTGCGGTCGTGGGAGTGCCGCCGAGTTCATGAAGGCGGCCGGCGATGTCGTCGAGAGTCGGCGATGGGAGCTCCACGGCCACGGCGAGCACGGCGAGGGTGCCTCGCTGCAGGCGGACCAGCGCGCGTTGCACCGCGTCGTCAGCCAGGAGCGCGTCGGCGAGGTCGAAGAAGTCACGGATGCCGGTTGCCGGGATCCCGCGTGCGGCAATCACCTCGCGCAGCTGGGCATCACTCATCGCTCTCAGACGGGTCGCGAGCGTCAGCATGACGTCAAGGCCGGTTCGCCCGCGCCTCGCGGCTTCGGCGTACGGCGCTGACGATCAGGAGCGCGATCAGGAGCACGAACCCGACCGGGAGTCCTAACAGGGGCAGTGTCAGCACGAATGGCCAGACACCCTGGCTGAACCCGTCGTTGTTGCCGACCCCGGCCGAGGTGCCGATGAGTACCGCAATGAACGCGAGGATCGACAGCCCGACCATAGCCGCGACCATATAGGCGAGGACCCGTTCGATCCTGCTGGCGGGCTGGGGCGGTTGAGTGGTCACATCCTTAGGATACTCAGGCGGGAGGCCGCCCGACCCAATAAGCTAGACGTATACGACGCGCACTTCAGCGCGCCCGAAACGCAGCGAGGTTCACATGCCCACCGGCAAGGTCAAGTTCTACGACGAGGAGAAGGGCTTCGGCTTCATCAGTTCTGATGACGGCCAGGAGGTCTTCCTGCACGCATCTGCGCTGCCCGCCGGAACGAGTGTGAAGGCGGGAACAAAGCTCGAGTTCGGCATCGCCGACGGCAAGCGAGGCGCCCAGGCGCTTTCAGTGCGCGTGATTGAAGCGCCCCCCAGCCTGGTCAAGCTCAGCCGCAAACCGGCCGACGACATGGCGATCATCGTCGAGGACCTGGTGAAGCTGCTCGACGGTATCGGCGCGAACCTGCGTCGCGGCCGCTACCCTGAGAGCTCGCACAGCCGCAAGATCGCGGCCATGCTGCGCAAGGTCGCAGAGGAACTGGATGCCTGACGCCGAACGAGATCTCTCGGCTGACCAGGAACAGGCTGTGCCGCAGGCTGACGGGGCGCCGACCGGTTCGGTATCCGCTGATCCGGAATCCGCTGACCCGGTCTCCGCTGATGCTGGGACGACGGAGGAGTCGGCGACCGACGCGCCGGCGACCGACGCGCCTGCGACCGACCCTGCTCCGATCGACGCCGACGAGGTGTTGCTTGCTGCCGTCGATATCGCGCGCGCAGCACTGCTCGACATCACGCCCGCCGACACGATCGGCGAACCGGTCGGGCACGTCGTCGAGGACAAGCATGTTCTGTCGCTCCTCTTCGACTGCACGCTGAGCGGGTACCCGGGCTGGCACTGGAACGTCAGCCTGTCGCGGATCAATGAGAACTCCGACCCGTTCGTTCTGGAGACCGAGCTGATGCCGGGCGGCGAATCCCTCCTGGCACCGGAGTGGATTCCGTGGTCGGACCGGCTCTCCGACTACCGTGCCGCGCAGGACCTCGTCGCGGCGCAGGCCGCTGCGGATGTGCTGGACGATGACGACGAGTTCGACGAAGACGACGAAGACGACGATGAGCTGGACTCCGAGCTCGACGAAGACGACCTCGACGACGACCACGGCGACGATGTCCTCGACGGGATTGATTTCGAGACGGCCGCGAACGGTCTCCTCAATCCAGCGGATTTCGAGACGGCCCTAACGACGTCGGAATTGCACCCAGCCGAGGCCGACGAGACCCAGGCCGAGGCCGATGACAGCACACCAGAGCCACCAGCCGCGGCCGGCGTCGACGAGCTGATCGTTGAAGACGACCAGCCCGACCAGCGCCAGTAGCCAGCCGACCGACCCCGCGAAATAAGCCTTGCGCGCATCAGTGCGCGCGGGCAGCGGGTCGGGCCGGCGCTCGCTGTCTTTCAGCCAGATTCGCATCCGCCGGCCCTCGCCCGTTAGCGATCGAGGTTGTCGACGACGAATTCGATCGACGAGATGAGCTTCTGCACATCCGCCGGCTCGATCGCGGCGAAGGTCGCGACCCGCAGTTGGTTGCGTCCGAGTTTCCGGTACGGCTCGGTGTCCACGATTCCGTTGGCGCGCAGGGTCTTCGCGATCTGCGCGGCGTCGATCGCATCGTCGAAGTCGACGGTCACCACCACCTGCGATCGGTGTGACGGGTCGGACACGAACGGCGTCGCGTAATCGACGCTCTCCGCCCAGGCGTACAGGGCGGATGACGATTCCAGGGTCCGCGCGGACGCCCACGCCAGTCCGCCGTTGCCGTTGATCCAGTCGACCTGGTTCTCCAGCAGCAGCAGGGTGGCCAGTGCCGGGGTGTTCAGGGTTTGGTTGAGTCGGGAATTGTCGATCGCATTCTTCAGGCTGAGGAATTCGGGGATGTAGCGACCGCTTGCCGCGATCCGCTCAACCCGTTCGATGGCGGCGGGCGAGAAGAGGGCGAGCCACAGGCCACCGTCCGACGCGAGGTTCTTCTGCGGGGCGAAGTAGTAGACATCCGCTTCCGCTGCCTCGAAGTCGATGCCTGCCGCGGCGCTCGTCGCGTCGATGACGGTGAGCGCCCCGTCGTCGCCGGCGACCCGGGTGATGGGAGCCATCACGCCGGTGGACGTCTCGTTCTGCGGCCAGGCGTAGACGTCGACGCCCTCGGTGACGACGAACTCGCTGCGCGAGCCGGGTGTCGCGTTGATCACGTCGGGCAGGTCAAGGAACGGAGTCTTCGCGGCGGCGGCGAACTTGCCGCCGAACTCTCCGAAGACGAGGTTCTGGCTGCGTCGCTCAATCAGGGAGAACGCCGCCGCGTCCCAGAACGCGGTTGATCCGCCGTTGCCGAGCACGACCTCGTAGCCGTCCGGAATCCGGAACATCTCGCCGAGGCCCGCGCGCACGCGGCCCACGAGATCCTTCACGGGGGCCTGCCGGTGGGATGTGCCGAGGATCCCGGCGCCGGCAGAGGCGAGGTAATCGAGCTGCTCCTGCCGAATCTTGGACGGGCCGCAGCCGAATCGTCCGTCGGCGGGCAGCAGTTCAGAAGGTATGGTCAGTTGCGGCATGGTCCAATTCTAGTTGGTGCCGTCTCGGCGGGTAGGGTTGAGCCAGTGCGTCACGCCCGTGGAACGACGCCGAGCAGGAGGCTGGGGATGACAGATCTAATCGATACCACTGAGATGTACCTCCGCACCATCCTCGACCTCGAGGAGGAGAACATCGTTCCCCTCCGGGCGCGTATTTCCGAGCGCTTGGGCCACTCCGGGCCCACCGTGTCCCAGACCATCGCTCGCATGGAGCGCGACGGACTGGTCATCGTCTCCGGCGACCGTCACCTCGAGCTCACCATGGCCGGCCGCAGCAAGGCAGTGCACGTGATGCGCAAGCACCGCCTCGCGGAGCGCCTCCTCAGCGACATCATCGGACTCGAATGGGAGTTCGTGCACGACGAAGCGTGCCGCTGGGAGCACGTTATGAGCGAGCAGGTCGAACGCAAGATCCTGGAAATGCTCGGCCATCCCACCGAATCCCCGTACGGCAACCCGATCCCGGGGCTGGAGGAGCTGGGGCATGCCCCCGCCGCCGCCTTCATGAACGGGGTGACCAACCTGGTCGATGTCGTCGCCGGCCGGTCCGAGCCGGTGACCGCTGTCATCCGTCGCCTGGGGGAGCCGGTGCAGTTCGACCCCGAGCTCCTGTCTCAGCTCAAGCAGTCGGGCGTCATGCCCGGCAACCTCGGGACCTTCTCCGCCGCCGGTTCGTATGTGCTGGTACAGGTCGACGGGCACGGTGACGGGCTCGAGCTCCCCGTTGAAGTTGCGGGTCATATCTTCGTGACCACGCCGGAGTTACGGGCCGCCTGACGGACCCACCCTGCACTTCGCGTCTACCCCGCACACGTGGGGGATTCGTTACCAATTCGTTAGAAAACTCCCGTTCTAGGGTGACATTCCAGTGAACGTCACGTAACCTCGACCTGTCCCACCGACCAGCAACGGTCGAAGGACTCTGGTTGAGACGCCCGATTTCACCCGTCACTTGGCCAGGTACCCACACGCGCCAAGCGCACTTGGACGGGGCAACTACCTAGAGTTGCCGGGCGCCGGAGGACGAACTTGGCTGCATTTGGTGACAAACGATCCCGCACGGAATCGAACCCGACACACAACGAAATCGAAAAAGTCCGGACGGATCTCACCAGGCCCGCCCGTACTGTGCCCGCGAAGAAACGTTCCGCCCGCCGAGGCGCGCTGGGCAACGTCGTGGTCATGAGCCTGGCCGCCGGATTGGTGGCCACAGTGGCCCTCCCGGCGTACGCATTCGCACCGGGCTCTGACCAAACCCGGTTCGGTGCGACCGAGTCGACCAAGATGTCCAAGACCGGGGAGCAGTCGGTCAGCGTCGCCGCGCAGGCGTCCACCGTGTCGGTCGCCCGAGATGGGTTCACCGCCACGACACCGGAGGAACTTGCCGCCAGGGCCGCGGCTGCTGCGGCCGCTGCCGCAGCAGAGGCGCGCCGGCAGCAGGTCGCAGCGCAAATGACGTCGTATGCGGCGTCCTACTCCGGCCCCTCCGTCGCCGACTACCTGGCCAGCCCGTCGTACCCGAACTTCGACCTCGCCTCCGTCTACAATGTGGCCCTGCAATACCAGGGCGTGCCGTACGTGTACGGCGGCGCCACCCCCGCCGGATTCGACTGTTCCGGGTTCGTGATGTACGTCTACGCGCAGTTCGGCATCAGCCTGCCCCACTCCGCCGCTGGACAGGGTGCCGCCGGTACCCGCATCTCGCAGGCCGATGCCCAGCCCGGTGACCTCGTCATCATGTCGGGGCACGACGGCTTCTACGCCGGGAACGGCAACATCCTGCACGCACCGTACGAAGGCGCATCCGTTCGAGTCCAGCCGCTGTGGACCAGTGACTACTACATTGTGCGGTTGGGCATCTGACCGCTGAATCGCTGCTGTACGGGCTGCGAATTCACAGCCATTTCGCGTGCGGGCTCTTCGCGACACGCCGATTGTGGGTTAACCTGATGCCCTGATGTTCTGCGAGTTGGAAGAGCCGATGCGTGACTCCCGCACGATCCACACCATGGATCCGCGGCGGGCCGTCACGTTGCGGCGGAGCAGCCAAACAATCCGGTGTCACGCGTTTCGCCATCCTGCGTGCCCGCGGGCGTTGTCCTTGTGACAGCGCCCTTTTTGTTTGCCCGCGCACTTCCTGCCCGCCGACCCAGGTAGCAGTTCGAATGGCTGGAAGCCGTCCAGCCTTCTTCGAAAGGGAGCGCATGCGCACACTGGTCCTCAACGCCGGGTACGAGCCACTCGCCGTGGTGTCCTTCAAAAGGGCGATCGTGCTGGTCATGAATCACAAGGCGACGATCGTGCAGGCCGATCCGGACCACCCGGTCTACGCGGCATCCGGCTCCTGGGAGCGTCCGAGCGTGATTCTCCTCACCCGGTACGTGCGCATTCCGCGCAGCCGCTCGAACCCGGTCAGCCGGCGCGGGGTGCTGCGCCGCGACGATCACCGCTGTTGCTACTGTGGCAAGTCGGCGACCACGATCGACCACGTGCTTCCGCGTTCCCGCGGCGGACGCGACACCTGGGACAATCTGGTCGCGTGCTGCCTGCGCTGCAACAACCTCAAGAGCGACCAGACCCCGGGCGAGATGGGCTGGGCGATGCGGTTCAGCCCCCGGGTTCCGAGGGGCACCGCGTGGGTCGTGCGCGGGGTCGAACAGCCGCTTCCGCAGTGGGACGAGTACCTGGAACCGGCGGCGTAATTCCGGCCGACTTTCGTGAATGTCACAGGAATGTAACGCTCGGCGTGACAACTGCAACCGGTTCCCGTAATGTGGGGGAGTCCGATTGACCAGCCCCGGCCTTCACGAGGATCAACTTTTGACCGAATCCGACCCATTCCCGTCGCGTCGTGCGTTACGCGAGCAACGGGTGTCGGAAACCTCGAAAAAGGCTGTCACAGCGGGCTCGACTCCGACCGAAGCGGATGCCGCCCAGTCCGCCGCCGCGGACCGCGTGCCCGATGCCGGCTCGGTCGCTGCCTCCGTTGATGCCACGTCCGCTGCAGGCTCGGTCGCCACTTCCGATGCCGCCACGGTCGCTCCTTCCGTCGCCACCGATTCGGCCGCACCGGACTTGGCCGCACCGGACATGGCCGCACCTGGCTTGGCCGCTCCTGACTCTGCCGCTGAGGCGTCGAGTGTCGCTTCCGCTGCCGTGATTGCTTCGGTTGTTGTGCCATCGGCCGCGACCGATCCCATCCCTCCCGCACCGCGACGGCTCCGGGCGCTGCCGGCTGGCGCAACCACTGCGCCGTCGACCGCACCACGCCCACCCCGCGCCACGAAAGGGAAGCGTCGCAATCCGTTCACCGTGGCCATCACGTTGATCGCGATCCCGGGCATCTTCCTCACCACGGCACTGCCGGCTTACGCGTTCGCACCCAATGGCATTGCCGGACAGACCGAGTCGGCGTCACACGCCTACGCCACTGCCGAGGCGCAGGGCGTCACTGTCGCCGCCAGCGCGGCCGGCATCGCCATCGCCCGGGACAGCTTCACGGCGACCAGCCCGGAGGAACTCGCCCAACGGGCGAAGGAAACGGCACGGGCAGCGGCAGCACAGAAAGCCGCGGAAACAGCCCGGGCGTCGGCCGCCGAGTGGGCCGTGTACGGCGTGCGAGCCGAAGGCGACGACTACCCGTGGCCGTACCAGGCCACCGACACGCAGGGTGGCGGGCTCTCACCGCTCGGCTACTACTACCGTGAGTGCGTCGACTTCGTTGCCTGGCGGTTGAACCGCGACGCCGGGTCGTCCGGTTCGCCGTGGCGCTGGACCTGGAGCAGCCTTACTCCCGGCGGCGGCAACGCCTCCAGCTGGGCCAGCGCCTGGAAGAGCCACGGCTGGGCCACCAGCACCACCCCGGTCGTCGGAGCGGTGGCCTGGTTCAACTACAACCATGTCGCCTATGTGCAGTCAGTGCCCGGCGACGGCACCGTCGTACTCGAGGAGTACAACTGGGTGGGCAGCCACGCGTACCACAAGCGCACTGTCTCGACCGGCGAGGTCCCGCTGTTCCTCTACCCGCCGGCGTAGCGCAGGCCGCCTCTCCCGCCCCCGCGCATCCGCTTATCCCGCGCCGTGCGCATCAGCTTTTCACGCGGGTGCGCCCAAAGTGCCGCCCGGCCGGCGTCCGGGGCGGCATTTTGACCGCACGCGTGGCGCCGGCGCACACGAGGAGACGCGGCGAGACGCGGCGCCCCTCGGCGCGGCGCGGCGCCCGTTCACCCACCAACGCGCGGTGCGACCGCGGCGACGGCACAACCGCTAAACTTTCTGAACCAGCCTCTGTAGCTCAACGGAAGAGCAGTTCCGTCCTAAGGAAACGGTTGGGGGTTCGAATCCCTCCAGGGGCACCGTCATGATCTCCCCCCGGATCCGGCATCCGTGACCGTGCGCTGCGGTCCGCCACCCAACAGGCCGCGATCAGCCACGCCTCGTAAGATGGGAGCGAACCGGGCACGACGCCGGGTCGCAGGAGGAAAGATGGGACGAGACGTGGCGGAGGAACCGGAAAACCCGCCCGCGCCCCCGAAACGCCGCCGGTCGAGGTACGCTGTCGCTGATGTCGTGCTCCGCCGTCTCGCGCTCGCGGCGTTCGTCGTCATCGCCCTCGTCGCCGCCATCATCGCAGCCGTCAGCCAGCGCTGAGCCGCCCCGCATTCGGAAGCGACAGCATGGACCAGCAGATCACCGCTCGCACGCTCCAGCCGGCGGGCATCACTGCGGATGACGAGACCTTCTACAAGGCGCTCAGCGGCCAGGTCGCGAAGGGGGTCGCCGTCATCTCGGCGGTCCACCGCGGCCGCGACCACGCCGCAACGGTGACCGACTTCCTCTCCGTCTCCTACGACCCGCCCACGATGGTGGTCAGCATCTATTCGCTCTCCCGGCTGGCCGAGGCGATCGAAACGTCCGGCCGCTGGTCGCTGAGCCTGCTCTCGGCCGAACAGGCATCCGTTGCCGACCGGCTGGGCGAGCCCGGTTCCCCGCTGATCGGCCTCCTCGACCAGACTCCGCACTTCCGCCCGGAGGCGGGTGCGCCGGCGCTGGTGACGGATGCCCTCGCCTGGTTCGAGCTGAAGACCGTCGCGTCGGCTCCGGCCGCCACTCATACCCTCTTCGTCGGCGAAGTGACCTGGATGGCGCGCCCCGACGCCCAGCCCGGTTCACCGCTGGTGCGATACCAGTCCGGGTACCATCGCTGAGGCGGCGCGGATACCAGCCGTGACGCCGGCCACTGGCACACTGGAGTGGCCAGACGAGGAGACCCCATGACGGTGATTGACAACGCGATCTACGTCGACGGGCGTCGCGTGGCGACCCCGGAGACCCTCGACGAGACGTTCGAGGCGATGAAGGCGCAGGGCGGCTTCGCCTGGATCGGCTTGTACCGGCCGTCCGACGATGAGATCCGGTTGGTCGCCACCGAGTTCAGCCTGCACCACCTCGCCGTGGAAGACGCCCTGAAAGGGCACCAGCGGGCCAAGCTGGAGCGCTACGACAACACACTGTTCCTGGTGCTCCGACCGGCGCGGTACATGGACGCCGACGAACGTGTTGAGTTCGGCGAGCTGCACCTGTTCGTCGGGCCGGACTTCGTGGTCACGATCCGCCACGCCGAAGCGCCGGACCTCTCCCGGGTGCGGCACCGGATGCAGGACGCGCGGACGCTCCTCGCGCTCGGCCCGGAGTCGGTGCTGTACGCGATCCTCGACCAGGTGGTCGACGAGTACGAGCCCGTCGTGAAGGGCCTCCAGAACGACATCGACGAGATCGAAGACCAGCTGTTCGACGGCGATCCGGAGGTCTCCCGCCGCATCTACGCCCTGTCCCGTGAGGTGATCGAGTTCCAGCGCGCCACCCAGCCGCTGATCGGCATGTTCGAGTCCCTGCAGAAGGGCTTCGAGAAGTACGGCGTCGACGTCGAGCTGCACCGGCACCTGCGCGATGTCCTTGACCACACGCTGCGGATCGTCGAGCGCGGCGACGCGTTCCGCCAACTGCTGCAGAACGCGCTCACCGTGCATTCCACCCTGGTCGGCCAGCGCCAGAATGACGAGATGCGGAGGCTCTCCGAAACGAGCCTCGCCCAGAGCGAAGAGGTCAAGAAGATCTCCAGCTGGGCGGCCATCTTCTTCGCGCCGACCCTGGTCGCCTCCATCTACGGCATGAATTTCCGGAACATGCCTGAGTTGCACTGGGCGCTGGGCTATCCGCTCGCGCTGGGCCTGATGGTCGCCGGGGCGGCGGCCCTCTACATCGCCTTCAAGAAACGCAACTGGCTCTGATTAGCCAATCCCGGCGGAAATGCCGCGAAACCCGGGCCGCCTAACGTGAAATGGGCCCGCCCCGAATTAGGGTGTGGTTGTGTGGCGCCTCGATAAGAAACAAGATGACGACGATGTACTGTCGCAGTACACGGATGCGCCTGCCCCCGAACCGCAAAACGTGACGTCTCCGCACGCCGTCAGTCTTGGCGATCCCGCGCTCGTCGCGGGCAACATCGCCGAACCGGTGTGGCAGCGCTGGCGCGATGAACTCGCGGAGGTCGGCGGCCGTTCACCGCTCCTGCATTTCAGTGACAGCCCGCGGACGCGGATCGAGCTGAGCGCGACCCACCCGGGTGGCCTGCCCCAGTTCATCACCGGCAAGACCACCCTGCTCTCCAACTTGATCCGCGACGAACTCGCGCTCCGCAACGCCAGGCTTGCGGCCGGCGAGATCACCCAGAAGGGCATCGAACTTCGGTCGATGCGCGGCATCGAGTCCGTGCATCTCGCCATCGGATTGGCAGAGTGGCGCCACGGCGAGGCTGAGTTCACCGCGCCGGTGCTGCTCCGCCCGGTCGCCATCCGCCGCTACGGTCGCGACTTCGAACTCAAGCTCAAGGGCCAGCCGTTCCTGAACCCCGAGCTTGCCCGTGCCCTGCACGACCAGTTCCAAATCACCCTCGACGCCGACGCGTTCGTCGCGCTGGCGATCACCAACGGCGCCTTCAAGCCCCAACCGGTGATCGACCGGCTGCGCGGCCTCACCTCGCACCTTCCATGGTTCAATGTGGTGCCGCGCCTGGTGGTGTCGTCGTTCGCCGACGTCGGCCGGGCGCTGGCGGCCGACGCGACCAAGCTGGAGCATCCGCTGCTCGACGCCGTCGCCGGCAACCCGGCAGCCCGCCGCGCCATCGAGACCGCCTATCACCCGGTCGTACCGATCGGGCAGGACGCCCGCCCGCCGGCCACTGACACGCTGCTGCTCGACGCCGACCCGGAGCAGGAGAACGTCGTCGCCCAGATCGCATCGGGCAACTCGCTCGTGGTGAAGACGTTGCCCGGAACCGGCGGCACCCAGACCATCGTCAACGCGATCGGCTCCCTGGTCTCCCAGCACAAGCGGGTGCTGGTGGTCAGCGCCCGCCGTTCCAGCCTCGACGGCATCTCCCACCGGCTCACCCAGGTCGGCCTGGCCGGAGTCGCGGTCACCCCGCGCACCCTGCGCCGCGACCTGGTCCAGGCGATCACCCGCAACGAAAAGGCCACCCAGCCCAAGGTCGGCGACGTCGACGACGCGCTCGTGCGACTGCGCAAAGTGCTGCTCGACTATCGCGGAGCGCTGACCCGGCGGGACCCGGCGCTTGGCGTCTCGGTGCTCGATGCGCTCGGTGAACTCGCGCGCCTGGCCCAGCTTCCGGCGCCCCCAGCCACTACCGCGCGGCTCGACCGGCACGCCATGGAGCGCCTCGCGCACGACCGCGCATCCGCCGCGGCGACGCTGATCAAGGCCGCGACGCTCGGTGAATTCCGCTACGGCCCGGGCGACTCGCCCTGGTACGGGGCCTCATTCACCTCAACCGCCGAGGCCACCAGCGCGCACCAGCTGGCCAAGCGGGTCAACCAGATCGAACTTCCACGCCTGCTGGAACGGGCATCCGGCCTGATCAACCAGACCAGGTTGCGCCCGTTCGAGACCATCACCGAACTGGGCATCTACCTGCGCCTGCTGCTGGACATCCGCGAGACGCTGGACAAGTTCCAGCCCGCTGTCTACGACCGGTCGCTGACCGAGTTGATCGCCGCGACATCGTCACGGCGTGACTCCTCGGAGATGTCGTCGACCAACCGGCGCCGGCTGCGCAAGCTGGCGGAGGAATACCTCCGCCCCGGCGTGCACGTCAGCGACATGAACGAGAGCCTCCGGCGCATCCAGCAGCAGCGTACGCTCTGGCAGCGGTATGTCGTGGCCGGGGTCAGTCCGGAGGTTCCGGTGGGAATCGCGGATGTGCACGTCGCCTTCCAGCGGGTGTACGAAGACCTCGCCGCGCTTGACGTGCCACTCGGCAACGCCGGCACCACCCGCCAGCTCGCCAACCGGCCGGTCAAGGAACTCATCTACACGGTGTCGGGCCTGGCCGCCGACAGCGAAGTGCTGGCCAACCTGCACGAACGCACTGCGCTGCTGGCCACCCTGCGGGAGCACAACCTCGACCCGCTGATGACCGACCTGTCCAGGCGCCACGTGTCGGAGAAGGACGTGGCAGCCGAGCTTGAACTGGCGTGGTGGCAGTCGGTGCTCGAATCGATGCTCGGCAGCGACAAGGCCCTCCTGAACGCGAACACGCAGGTGCTCGACCGGCTCGAAGCAGACTTCAAACTCGTCGACGAAGCGCACGCCTCCGCCGCCGGCCAGCTGCTGGCCTGGCTGCTCGCCGAAACCTGGAAGATCGGCATCGTCGACTACCCCGAGGAAGCCGACCAGCTGCGGCGCCTGTTGCGGGCCGACCGCGCGACACCGGACCGCATCCACGAGGGCGCCCCGCACCTCGGCCGGGTGCTGGCACCGGTCTGGCTCGCCTCGCCGTACGAGATCGCCGGCCTCACCGACCGGATGACCTTCGACGCCGTCCTGCTGGTGGACGCCGGCGCGACCACCTTCGCCGAGAACGTCGGCGCCATCCGCCGTGCCAAGCAGGTCGTCGCGTTCGGCGACCCCGTCACGCAGACCCCGTCCCCGTTCGAGACCGGCATCACAGAGGTCGGCGCGGAAGCGGATGCCGCCACCCCCGAAGTCAGCGTGGACGCGCTGCACGCAGACTCCGCGCTCGCCCGGCTCGGCGAACTCCTGCCGACGCTGACGCTCACCCGCAGCTACCGGGCCGGCGGCGAGGACCTGGCCGAGCTGGTCAACCACCGCTTCTACGGCGGCCGCATCGACTCGCTGCCCTGGGCTGGGAGCTTCCTCGGCCACGGCAGCCTGACCCTCAACTATGTCGCGGGCGGCCACGGCATGCCCGATCCGGAGAGCGGCGCCGTCGAGAGTGTGGACGCCGAAGTCGCCAAGGTGGTCGAACTGGTCATGGAGCACGCGGTCAAGCGCCCCCGTGAGTCGCTGATGGTCATCACGGCCAGCGCCCGGCACGCCGTGCGGGTGAACCAGGCCGTGCTCGCCGCCTTCGCCAAGCGCACCGATCTCTCGGACTTCATCCTCAAGGATCGCGCCGAACCGTTCACGGTGCTCACCCTCGAGCAGGCCGTCGCCCAGAGCCGCGACCGGGTGATCTTCTCCATCGGCTACGGCCGCACCCCGCACGGGCGACTGCTCTCCAACTTCGGTTCGCTCGGCGAGCCGGGCGGCGAACGCCTGCTGGCCATCGGAATGACCCGGGCCCGTCGGTCGATGGACATCGTCTCCTGCTTCCGGCCCGCCGACATCGACGCGGACCGCCAGCGGCACGGCATCCTCGCGCTGTCCCAGGTGCTCTCCGAGACGGAGGCTCGCGAAGCCGAGGTCGGTGTGCCCGATTCCAGCGAGTCGATGCTGGTCGACCTGGCCGGGCGCCTGGAGCGCCTCGGGCTCACCATTTCGCTCGGGCACCGCGGCAAGCTCGCCCTCGCCGTCTCCCACGCGGGGCGTGCCGTCGTGGTCGAAACGGATGCCGTCGTCGGCAGCGCGAGTCTCCGAGAGTCGCTCAGGCTCCGCCCTGAGGTTCTGCGCCGTCTCGGTTGGCATTACCTTCGAGTGCACAGCTTCGAGCTGTTCAGCTCACCCGATGTAGTGGCCGCGCGGGTCGCGGCGCTCCTCGGCAGGACTCGCACCGAGATCGTGAACACCGCCACCGCGCCGATCGCGGTGCAGCGCCCCGGCACGTAGAGCGGGCCCTGCCCTCACCTCGCGTCGTATCCCGGCGCTCCCGCCCGCTCATGGCCCGCGCTCCGCGCCGGAAACGTCACTCTCGACCGAAAAGGTCACTCTCGACGGGCTAGCCTGAGTAGATGGGCGTCGACAGCGAACCGGACGGACCGCGGCAGTCGGTCGTCAAGGCTCCGGGGCGGGTGCGTCGCGCGAAGCTGACGCCCGCGCCGCACACAGACCCGAGCCCGGAGGCGCCGCGGGAAACGCGCAACGGAACCTCGGCTGATGCCGCGGACGTGGCATCAGCTGCCGGCGCGGCGCACCAGCATGCGTCGAAGCCGGGCGAGAACGATGACCGCCTGCGGCGGGATCGCCCGCCGCACTGGTAGGTCGCGGGCGTTCGAGTGGGGCGGCAGTCAGAGCGTGTGCTTCGGGCCCTGGTTGTTCGAGGCGAGCAGGTCGCGGATCTCGCCCAGCAGGTCGAGCTCGCTGGCGGGGGCGTCGTCGACGACCTCCGACGGCAGGCCGGCGGTGCGGCGGCGCTCCTGGGCTTCCTTCATCCTGTTGATCGGCAGCACGAAGACGAAGTACACCACCGCGGCGATCAACAGGAAGTTGATGATCGCGGCCAGGACCAGGCCGAACGACATCGTCGCGTTCCCGATCTGGACCACCATGGAGTTCTTCAGGCTGTCGGCGTTGAAGATCGCCGCGATGAGCGGGTTGAAGATCCCCTCGACGATCGCGGTCACGACTGCCGTGAAGGCAGCGCCGATGACGACGGCGACCGCGAGATCGATCACGTTGCCGCGCATGATGAATTCTTTGAATCCCTGGATCATGACTGCTACCTCCTGACTAGGACGCGGCAGATGCGACCGCGCCGGTTGACGTGCTTGCCTTTGCGACACTAGTGGAAGGCGCGGTCGTTTTCGCGGCAGGCGCAGTGGCCGCCTTGTCGGTCGAGGACGTGGTCGAACGGGAATCGTTGCGGTAGAAGCCCGAGCCGTTGAACGTCACCCCGATCGACGAGAACACCTTGCGGAGCTTCCCGCCGCAGGTGGGGCAATCGGTGAGACTGTTGTCACTGAACGCCTGGTGGATGTCGAAAGCGGTGTCGCACTCGGTGCAACGGTATGAATAAGTGGGCACTGAATCTCCGTGCTTGGGGGGATCGGCAGGCGGGCGCCTGCCGCAAATCTAGAAGGAAATGATCCGTGTTGGTGTTACCGCGCCGTTCACCGGTTGGTCGTGCACCTCTCGGGGCACGTCGTCAACGACTTCGCTGTCGTACACAACGGCATAGACAGGCGGGCATTTCTCCATTGACCCCAACGTCTTGTCGTAGTAACCCATTCCCCAGCCCATCCGCAGCCCGGTTTTATCCACCGCGGCGGCGGGGACGATGATCAGGTCGACGTCGTTGATGGCGATGGGGCCGAGCAGTTCGCCGGCCGCTTCCGGTACGCCGGCGATGCCCTCCAACTCTTCGTCGCCCTCGCCGACGGTCCAGTCGAGAAGACCGTCGTCTCGGGAGACCGGGAACAGGACCCGGATGCCTTCTGCCTCCGCCCAGTTGAGGAATGGCCGAGTGTTCGGCTCATTCCGGCTGGACAGGTAACAGGAGATGGAGCGAGCGGACAGGTCGAGTGCGAGGCTCTGCAGGTTCTCGGTTATGCCGATCGTGGCCGCGTCCCGCTCGACCGAGGTTAGATTCTGTCGGCGCTCCCGCAGCTCTGCGCGAAGCGCCCGCTTTCGGTGAGCGGTGTCGGAATCCATACAACGATCATAGATGGCGGTCCCGGCCAGCCCTCCGCACGCGAAGGGATGCCGCTAACCTATGGCTCATGACTACTCGCATCTCGAAGGCCGTCATCCCCGCAGCCGGACTCGGCACCAGGTTCCTCCCCGCAACGAAGGCAATGCCCAAAGAGATGCTGCCGGTGGTCGATAAGCCGGCGATCCAGTATGTGGTAGAGGAAGCCGTCGCGGCCGGCCTGCACGACGTGCTGATGATCACCGGGCGCAACAAGAACGCGCTGGAGAATCATTTCGACCGCATGTTCGAGTTGGAGGCGTTGCTCGAACAGAAGGGTGACCGCAACAAGCTGGCCAAGGTGAACGAGTCCACCGACCTCGCCGACATGCACTACGTGCGGCAGGGTGATCCGCGCGGCCTCGGCCACGCCGTTCTCCGGGCGCGTATGCATGTCGGCGACGAGCCCTTCGCGGTGCTGCTCGGTGATGACATCATCGACGAACGCGATGTGCTCCTCGAGCGGATGCTGGAGGAGCAGGAGAAACGAGGCGCCAGCATTGTCGCCCTGCTCGAGGTCGACCCGTCGCAGATCTCGATGTACGGTGCCGCGGAGATCGAGACCACCGACGACCCGGATGTGGTGCGGATCACCGGCCTGGTCGAGAAGCCCGCTGTGGCGGATGCCCCGTCCAACCTGGCCATCATCGGCCGCTACGTGCTTCGCCCCGAAGTCTTCGACATCCTTGAACGCACCCCGCCGGGCAAGGGCAACGAGATCCAGCTCACTGACGCCCTCCAGGAGATGGCGGTGGATGTCGAGGGCACCGGCGGGGTGTTCGGGGTTATCTTCCGCGGACGTCGCTACGACACCGGCGACCGCCTCGACTACATCAAGGCAATCATCCAGTTGGCGGCCGATCGCAAGGACCTCGGGGCGGAACTGCGGCCGTGGCTGCACGATTTCGTCTCAACTCTCGACGCTGAACTCCCCGCCGGCGGCCTCCTCGACTAGATTGGTGAGCACCACCCGGGCCGTGGCCCACGAGTAGACAGGCGCGTTGTGCCGATCGCAATTCCGACGCTGCATGAAGACTCCGTCAGCCTTCGGCCCGTGCGCATCCGTGACGCCAAGGTGCTCGAGCGCGAGCTGATGGAGAACCGTTCCTGGTTGCGGAAATGGGAAGCCACCAGTCCGTACGCGCCGATGTCGTTCGACACGCGGGCCAGCATCCGCAACCTGCTCGCCCATTCGCGCTCCGGCAACGGCCTGCCGTTCGTCATTGAGTACGACGGCGAACTGGCCGGCCAGCTCAACGTCTCGTCGATCACGTGGGGATCGCTCTCCAGCGCGACCATCGGGTACTGGGTGAGTGAGAGGTTCGCCGGAAAGTCGATCACGCCGACGGCGGTTGCGATCGCGACCGACTACTGCTTCTACCAGCTGGGGCTCCACCGGATGGAAATCTGCATCCGCCCCGAGAACGCGCCGTCGTTGCGCGTGGTCGAAAAGCTCGGATTCCGGTATGAGGGGCTTCGGCGCCGGTACATCCACATCAACGGCGACTGGCGCGATCACTTCTGCTTCGGGCTGACTGCCGAAGAACTGCCGCACGGGGTGCTGCGCCGCTGGCGGGACGGCCATGTGCCGGCGGATGCCGCGCGCGTCAACGAAGCCGATCTGGAGGCGGCGTCGCATCCGTTGCCGGTGAACAACCCGCTGAACCGGTCATTCTAGGCGAAACCGGTCGTGACACACCCCCGGTAATGGGAGTGTCCGGGCGCTGTCGCTCCTACGGTAGTGAACATGAGCAGTGAAGCGCTGGGCGGGGGAGTCATGGTGGCGGTCGCCGCTGCCCTCTGGGTGGCGTATCTCATGCCGACATGGTCACGTCGACGGCAATATCTCGCCGTCGAACGGAACGCCGTGCGCCTGCAGCAGACGCTGAGGATTCTTGCCGAAACGGCGGAGGTGCCGGAGCCGGTGCGGCTCGAGGCAAACGCCCGCACGGTCCGCACCCAGCAGAAACTCCTCGCGGAGGCCGAAGAAGCAGCCCGGCTCGAGGCCAAGGCCGCAACGGATGCCGCCCGTGCGGCACGGCGGGCCGCCGCCGCGGCTCGTGCGCCGCTCGTTCTCACCCCCGCCGTCAAGCTGCGACGGCTTCGGAAGTGGCGTGCGCTGTCGTCGATCGTGCTGCTGGCCGGGATCGTGCTCGTGGTCGCCGGCGTGCTCCCCGTCATTCTCAGCGGTTCCTGGCCGATGCTCGCCGCCGGGGCCGTGTCGGCGGTCGCCGCGCTCGTGGCGCTGTCGCGGCTGGCGGTCGCTGCTCGTGCCGCGCGCGTCGTGGTCACCGCTCCGGTTGCCGCTCCCGCGGCCGCCGCACAGCGGTTCGAGCCCGTGCAACTGGAGGAGACGCCCGCTGCCGCCCAGACCTGGACGCCGCAGCCATTGCCGCGCCCGCTGTACCTTTCGCGCGGGTCGATCGCGCAGACCGCGATGGCATCCGTGGACGCCGCCGCGGAGCTCCGCAAGGCCGCCGCGGAGGCCGAGCTGGCCCGCCGCGCGGCGGACCTGGCGGCGCAGACTCCGGTCACGCCGATCGCGCGTCCCGCTGCCCGTGCGGCTGCTGGCGCTGGCGGTGCTGGCCGTGCTGGCGGCGCTGCCGCCGGGGGCGCTGCTCCGAGCCGGTTCGCCTCGATGGGAATCGTCGGCGATACCGAGCCCGGCATGACCGACCTCGACGCTGTGCTCCGCCGCCGTCGTGCCGTCGGATAGCACGAACCGTCCGCCAGCCATCGATCCGCCCGAGCGGGAAGGTGGGGATCCAGCGTGCTGGATCGCCAACGTCTGCCCGGAGTGCGGCGCATACGTCGATGACGTGGCCGTCGGCGTATGCCCCCGTTGCGGCGCTGAACTGCCGGTAGGGGAGTAGGGCCCGCTCGCTCAATGCGCGGCTCTCCGCCGCCGCTCCTGCTCGCGCTGCGGTTTCCTGCTCGCGCTGCGGTTTCCTGCTCGCGCCGCCGTTTCCTCCTCGCGCTGGGGATTTGGCCACCAGGCGTCCGTCGCCCGTCCGTTCGCGCTGGGGTTTCCTGCACGCGCTGAGGGCCTGCCCACCGCGCGTGGTCAGATCCTCAGCGTGAACGGATGCCGGTGCGGTGTCTCTCGGAGTATCTCGGTGCCGCCGGACGGTGCGGGTGCGGCATCCGTTGCCCCTCCGCGTAGCCCGTTGACGCTGAGGTTTCCTGCACGCGCTGAGGGCCTGCCGTCCGCGCGTGGTCAGATCCTCAGCGTGAACGGATGCCGCGGAAGGCGTTCGCGGAAAACTCGGGTCGCCGCGCATGATATTCTGCATAAGCAGTTTGGGGCTATGGCGCAGTTGGTAGCGCGTCTCGTTCGCAATGAGAAGGTCAGGGGTTCGAATCCCCTTAGCTCCACAAACGCAGCACGAACAGTAGGGACCGACCCGCCGGGGCCGGTCCCTACTGTGTTAAGTGTCAAGGCTCCAGGGAGTGTGCGCCCGTCCGAACGACAGGCCACTCAGCTCTCGATGACCGGCTGCTTCGGGAGCTTTCGCACCTTGGCGCGCCGGCGTCGGTTGGGGATCATCGAACGCATCTCCTCGAGCTTCCCGAAGCAGAGCAAGCGGTCGCCGGCCTGCAGGACCTGACTCTGGCGGGGGTTCGGGATGACAGTCGTTCCGCGGTGAAGCGTCAGCACGGTGATATCGCGCTCGGGGAGTCCGGATTCCCCCAGCGCCTTCCCGATGACATCCGCTCCGCCGTGCACCACCAGCTCAGCCACGCCGTAACCGGTCGAGACGGCGAGCCGCTGGCGCACGTCGATGTCGGGGAACGCGACCTCGTTCGAGATGTAGTCGATGATCGCGCCGGCGACGTCGAGTTTCGTAGCCGATTCAATGCCTTCCAACCCGGGAGACGAGTTCACCTCCATCACGAGCGGACCGTCATTGCCTTCGAGCATGTCGACGCCGGCGACCTTGAGCCCCATGATCTGGGCGGAGCGTACGGCAATCCGTTCATACTCCGGCGTCAAGTCGACCGGTTCGACCGAGCCACCGCGGTGCACGTTGGAGCGGAACTCGTCGCCGTTCGCCTTCCGTCGCATTGCGGCGACGACGCGATCCCCGACCACGAGGGCACGGATGTCGCGGCCCCGGCTTTCGGCGATGAACCGCTGGATGAGGACGTTCTGGTTGGTCGAGTGCAGTGTCTCGATGATCGCCTCGGCGACGTTCGCCTCGGGCGCGAGGATCACCCCGATGCCCTGGGTTCCCTCGAGCAGCTTGATGACCACGGGTGCGCCGCCGACGAGCTCGATCGCCGCACGCACATCGGCCCGGTTGCGCACGAAGGCCGTGGCCGGCATCCCGATGTTGTGCCGGGACAGGATCTGCGTGGCCCGGAGCTTGTCGCGGGCGTTACTGATGCCGTTGGCTGTGTTCGGGGTGTAGACATCCATCTGCTCGAACTGGCGCACCACCGCGGTTCCGAAGTACGTGATCGAGTTGCCGATCCGCGGCAGGATCGCGTCGTAGCTCGACAGCGGGCGCCCACGGAACTGCAGGTCAGGCTCCGGTCCGGCCAGGTCGATCGCGAAACGGAGCGTGTTGAGCACTTTCACCTCGTGTCCACGCTGCGCTGCCGCTGCGCGTAACCGCTGCGTCGAATACGAGTGCGGGGCGCGCGAAAGGATGGCAAGTTTCATGGGGTGCCCCTGAGAAGATGGTGGAATGACACAACCTTCCCATTCAATCACCATCGCCGGGTGGCGCGAGTGGGTGAGCCTCCCTGGGATCGAGGTGCCGTGGATCAAGGCGAAGCTGGACACCGGCGCGCGCACCTCTGCGATCCATGCGTTCGACATCGAGGAGTCCGGGGCCGCGGGCTCCGAGCGGGTGCGGTTCTGGGTGCATCCCTGGCAGGAATCGGCCGAGGATGCGGTCATGGTCGAGTGCTTGATCCACGACCGACGGACCGTGCGCAGTTCCTCCGGGCACGAGGAGGAGCGGATCGTCGTGCTCATGGATGTCGCCATCATGGGGCGCACCGTCCCAGCCGAGATGACGCTCAGCAACCGAGACTCGATGGGCTTCCGGATGCTCATCGGACGTGAAGCCCTGCGTCAGGGCTTCATCGTCGACCCCGCCCAGTCATTCCTCGGCGGACGCGCACCCCGACTGGTGAGCCGGGCCAACCGGGGCCGTTGAGCCCCTGCTGACTGCGGCGGGTGCCGGTATCCGGAGCGCCCGCGGGCACGCCCGACTCGCGCTTGCGCGCAACTCCTGCAATTCGGGCCAAGAGCTGTGGAAAGGGCCGGACTTTGCGGGGCACCTCTGCCCAGGTCGGAATTCCAGCAGGAGTTATGCGCGCGGGGCACAGCAGACCGCATTCGGGCAGACCGCATTCGCGGGGGAGTGTCAGAGGGCGCGCCTAGCCTGAAAACGTGACTGAGACAGACGGCAGCGACAACCGCACCGGCGGCGGCGGGGCAGTCGTGCGCTTCCGGTGCGGCCATGGCGCCGCACCGGAAGAGGCGCGTGTCACGCTGCAGCGGTCGTGTCCCCTCTGCATGCTGCTGGCCGAGACCAAGCGCAGCCGAGGGCAGCTGCTGCGGAAGGCGGCGCCCGCCAAGCGGGGCGCCCTCGCGGCCGAAACCCGGATCGGCGCCGAGTACGAGTGGATCTGTGAGCGCGGCCACTCCCGTTACGCGGCGAGCGTCATGGACGTGCTCACCGGTCCCGGCTGCCCGAAGTGCTGGGCAAACGCCCAGGCGCCGTCCGCTCGCCACGAGGGCGGCGTGGCCTTCATGAAGCCCGGGCTGAAGACCCGCACCTCCGCGACTGAGCAACGGCTTCGTGCGCTCCTCGGCGAACGGATCACACTCCCGCACCGGGTGAACGCGATCCGGATCAGTCGCACCTTCTACGGCAAGCCGGAGGTCTGGCCCGACATCATCATCGCCGCCCTGCGCATCGCGGTCGAATACGACGATCCCGGCCGGGACCGCACCGCTCACCGCGGCATGAAGGAAGTCTCCGACCTGGAGAAGGATGCCGCGCTCGCCGAGGTCGGCTGGGATGTCATCCGGGTGCGCGGCGGCGGCCTCGCCGAACTCGGCCCGCACAGCATCGTCTGCACCGCCATCACACCCGCGATCGTCGACGGGATCATGGGGATGTTGCGTGAACTCCGTGGCGACGACGCGGTCGACCGCATCCGCGTCGCCCCCACGACCCTTGAAGCCAGGTCCGAAACCACGAGCTTTGAAGGCAGGTCCGAAACCACGACCTTTGAAGGCAGGTCCGAAACCACGAGCTTTGAAGGCAGGTCCGAAACCACGAGCTTTGAAGGCAGGTCCGAAACCACAAGCTTTGAAGGCAGGTCCGACACCACGAGCTTTGAAGGCAGGTCCGACACCACGAGCTTTGAAGGCAGGTCCGACACCACGAGCCTTGAAGGCAGGTCCGACACCACGAGCTTTGAAGGCAGGTCCGAAACCACGAGCTTTGAAGGCAGGTCCGAAACCACCACTGGAAGGAGCCCCGACGACGATGCTACTTTTGAACCATGACCCCGGAAGGCCTCGCCAACCTTGCACACCTGCGCCGGGCACGTGATCTGATCGATCGGGACTACGCCCTGCCGCTCGACGTGCCGACCATGGCCAGTCGCGCGTTGATGTCGCCGGCGCACTTCTCCCGCCAGTTCCGTGCGGCCTATGGGGAATCGCCCTACAGCTACCTGATGACCCGCAGGATCGAGCGCGCGATGGCGCTGCTCCGCGCCGGCGTGAGCGTGACGGATGCCTGCATCGCTGTCGGATGTACCTCGCTCGGCTCGTTCAGTTCCCGCTTCACCGAGCTGGTGGGCCAGACCCCGAGCGCCTATCGGGCCGGAGAGCACCACGCCGTGTCCGCCATGCCGGCGTGCGTGGCCAAGCAGCACACCCGGCCGAGGCGAGCCGGGCCAGCCGTGCGACGGGAAGGCACCCCGGTCCACAATTCTCAGGCGACTCCCCACGGCGCGACTCCCCACGGCGCATCGCCCCACCTCGCACCGAGCAGGATCGAAGAAGCGACGCCCGACGCTGCTGCCTAGAGTTGCACCATGACAATCCAACTCCAGTACTGCAACATCACCGTGAACGACCCTGAGGAGTCACTGGGCTTCTATCGGGACGCGCTCGGCCTCGAGGTGACGAACGACGTGAAGTCAGGCGACGACCGATGGGTGACTCTCGGCAGCGCCAGCCAGCCGGGCGTGGAAATCGTGCTCTCCGCGCCGCACGCCGGCCGGTCCCAGGCCGATGGCGACGCCATGCAGGAGCTGCTCGCCAAGGGGTCGCTTCCGATGCTGGTCTTTCGCGCCGACGATCTGGACGGCACCTTCGACAAACTGCGGGAGTCAGGTGCCGAAGTGTTGCAAGAGCCGATCACACAGCCGTGGGGACCCCGCGATTGTGCCTTCCGCGACCCCTCCGGCAACACGGTGCGGATTTCCCAGAGTTAGGCGCTCGCGCCGACGGATGTGTCCATCGTCAGCACGGTCGTCCCGTCGGCGTCGGCCGTCGAGAGCACCACGGTGAGGCCGCCCTCCTCGCCCAATTCCCCGAGCGAGTTGAGGTGAGTGCCGCCGCACGGGATCCTCGCCGTCCCGTCCGGCAGTTCGCACACCCACTCGCGACGGTCTGTGAGCCCGTCAGCGGAGCGTTCCACGCGCACCGGGGCATTCGTCGCGAGCCAGGCCGCCAGCGTCGTGTTGATCGCCTGCTGGACCTGGGCCAGGGACTCGACGAGGCCGTCCGTGACGAACCCCTTCTTGCGCAGCGACTTGCCCAGCCGGTAGGTGTCGGTGGATCCGTTCTCGCGGATCAGCGAGACGTCGTTGGCGACGCCGTCGAAGTCGGGCTGGCCGAGCCCGTCGGCACGCACGTCCTTCTTCCACCGGTCGGCCACCGCCCGGTTGAGGGCGAGCGAGGCGAGGTGGCACGCGGTGTGGCCGGCCGAGGTGCGGTGCCGGAACAGCGGGTCGACGGTGACGACGACGGCGTCACCCTCCGCCAGCGACGCACTGTCGGCGACCACGTGCACGACCACGAACGCCCAGCCGTCGGTTCCCTTGGGCACCGGTACCTCGCGGCCGAGGTAGAGCGCCGATCCGTCCGTCGCAGCGACGAGGCAGTCCACGACCGGCAGTTCCAGCGGGCCGGACACGATGACGCCCCGATCGGGACCCTGGTCGGGCCAGCCGGCGTCGACCGGATGCGCACTGGTCGCGTCGAGCACAACGCCGACGCGGCCGTGGGGCAGGGGCTCCACGTGCAGCACGGTCGCCGCCGTCGTGACCGAACCGGCCGGGTAGTCAACGCGGGTGGCACGGGTGGGAAGGGTCATTCGGGCTCCTGACGAACGGCGGCGACAAACGGAGGGGCGACTGGCGGCATTAAACGAAGCGCTGCCCGCCACTTTATAGTGGCGGGCAGCGGTTTCGATCTGAGAAAGGGCAGCGGTCAGCGCTTCCGGGCCTTGACGGAGGTTTCGCTCTCCTTGGCCTTCTTCTCAGCGCGCTTTTCCTTCAGTGAACTGGCGGCAGCTTTCTTGGAAGCGTCCTTCTTGGGTGATTTGTCGGCCATGTGCACTCCTTCGTCCGAGCTGGACTAGATCCAGTCCCTCGACCATAGCTGGCTTCACTGGAAAGAGCATCTTCTCGTTTGGGCTCTGGTCACACGCGTGCCCCGGTCGTAGGCTGCTCTTGACGGGCGCCTCCCCGAATGGACCGCCGCGACCCACGAAAGGCAGGATGACTGTGAACGACAACGCCACCTACCGAGCGGTCCTCTTCGGGCCCGGCACGATCGGCTCTGGTCACGAAATGGAACTCCCGTACGTCGATGGTGCTTATCAAAAGGTCGTGGTGATCGATGCGGTCGAGAACGGTGAAACCATCAGCCGCACCTATCGGCTGGGTCACGTCACCGACGAGCCGATATCGTACCGATTCGTCGAGGAGGACGACACCGGCGGGGAAGCCGACGTTCCCAACTGATGCCGGCCGGTCCCGAGGTCGAGGACTTTGACCTGGTCATTGTCGGCGGCGGCAAGGCCGGGAAGACTCTCGCCATGGACCGTGCCAAGGCCGGCAGGCGCGTCGCCCTGGTCGAGCAGAAGTGGATCGGCGGCACCTGTATCAACGTCGCCTGCATCCCCACCAAGACGCTGGTCACGAGCGCCCGGCTGATCGGGGTCCTCCGGCGCGCCGCGACCCTCGGCGTCCGAGTGGATGGCGCAGAAGTGGATCTCGCGCTCCTCCGCGCCCACAAGGAGGGCGTGGTCTCCGACATGGTGACCATGAACCACGACCTTTTCGTCGCCAGCGGCATGGACTTCATCATGGGCGACGCCCGCTTCACCGGCCACCGGACGGTCCTGGTGACAACGGACGCCGGCGGCCAGCGTCTCTTGCGCGGCGTGCACGTGGTCCTGAACATCGGCACTCGGCCGAAGCTGCCGTCGATTCCCGGACTCGACACGATCACGCCCATGACAAGCGAGGACGTACTGCGGCTGGAATCGATCCCACAGCGGACCGCGCTGATCGGGGGCGGACCGGTGGGGTGCGAATTGGCCCAGATGCTGCAGGCGTTCGGCAGCCGGGTGACGATGCTGGTGCGTGGCGATCGGCTGCTGGCTTCCGAGGAGCCGGAGCTCTCCGCCGCGGTGTTGGCGTCGTTCCGCGCCGACGGGATCGACGTGCGCCTGGGCGCGGCAGCGGCATCCGTTGCCGCGGTCTCACCCGGTGTCGGCGTGGCACTGACACTCACCGACGGCACCACCCTCGAAGCGGATGAGCTCGTGGTCGCGACGGGACGCACACCGGTCACCACCGGGATCGGCCTCGAGCTGGCCGGCATCGACCTCGACGATCGTGGGTTCGTCGTCGTGGACGAAAGCCTGGCGACGACCGCGACGCACACCTGGGCCGTGGGTGACGTGACCGGCCACGTGGAATTCACCCACGCCTCGTACGACGACTACCGAATCGTCAAGGCGAACATGGCGGGCGGTGACCGAGTGACGACGGGGCGGCTGATTCCCGCGGTCACCTTCGTCGAACCGGAGCTGGCACGGGTCGGCCTCACCGAGGCCGAGGCGCTCGCCGCCGGACACCGGGTCAGCGTCACCGTCCAACCGGTGATCGCCGTTCCACGGTCCCGAACGCTCCGCCAGACCGAGGGACTGTGGAAGATCGTGGTCGACCAATCCACCGATCGCATCCTGGGCGCCTCGCTGGCCGGGGCCGGCTCGGGCGAGGTGATCGCAGTCATCCAGACCGCGATGCTCGCGGGCGCGCCGTACACACTCCTCCGCGACTCGATCTTCGCCCACCCGACCATGGCCGAAGGACTGAACACGGCATTCGGGGCGCTGACCCCCGTCACGTGACGGTCGGCCGAACAGCTAGATGCGCTTGGACGGCCCGCGGCCGAGTCGCACCGGCAGCGCCATCAGCGGGCCGATGAAGCGGCGCTGCAGCCGCCGCGCCGGACCCCACACATACTGGACGAGGTACTGGGCCAGGATGGCCCCGGCCGCCAGCGCACCGGCGACCGCGCCCGCGGTGAGCAGGCTGAGGAGGCCGGCGATGTTCCCCTCCGAGAGCTGCAGCAGCCCGCGGAACAGGATCAGCCCCGGCACCAGCGGCACCAGCGCCGACACCACGATCACCAGCGGCGGGGTGCGCACGATCCGAGCGGCGACCGCCGCCAGCAGGCCCACTCCGATGGCGCTCAGCGCCGACGCCCAGACCAGTCCGAACTCCGCGCCGATCCCGGCCAGGTAGAGGAACTCCGCCAGCGCCCCGAGCAGGCACACCACCCAGAACGCGCGCCACGGCACCTGGACGGCCAGTGCAAAGCCGGTCACAATGACAACGGATGCCGCCAGCAGCATGGGCAGGTCGGCGAGGGTCAGCAGCGCGGAGACATCCACCTTCAACCGGAGGCCGAACCGGCCGAGCAGCAGCCCGGAGCCGGCGACACCGGTGACCAGGCCCGCGGTGATCAGCACGGCCTCCATCATTCGTGCGGTCCCGGTGACGTAAAAGCCGGACAGGGTGTCGTGCACCGCGCCGAACGTTGTCACACCGGCCAGGAGCATGATGATGGTCGCGATCACGACGATGGACGGTGACGCAGTCGGATCGACCAGCTGCACCAGCGCCGCGACGATCGGGCCGATCGCCCCGCCGACCACCGTCTGGTAGAACACCGGAACCTTCCGGTTCGCCAGTGCCGACGTGACCAGGTCGACGAAGAAGGTGGCGATGAACGCCGCAACCACGACCACCGGCCCGCCGCCGATCAGCACCGCGGCACCAGCGCCGACCAGGCTCCAGCCGATGCGGCGCACGAGCGGCGGAACCGGCGGCTTGGAGCTGACGATCACCGCGAGCCGCTTGCGGGCATCCGCTACATCGATCGGTTCCTCGATCAGGTCGGCGATGAGCTCGCTGGTCGCGGTCAGCTTGGAGTAGTCGAGGGTGCGGTATTTCACGTTGCGGCTGCGGCTGATGACCTCGTGTGTGACCGGATCCTCCCAGGTCAGCGCGAGCAGGGTGTGGGTGATGTCGGCCTCGGTGCCCTTCAACCCGTAGGCGCGGGTGACGGCGAGCATCGCCGCGGTGGCGTCCTCGGCGCCCGCGCCGGCAGCGAAGATGACCTCGGCCATGCGCATGGTGAGGTCGAGGACGGAGCGGGTGTATGCGGGATCGATGACCGGGATCGAGCTGGTCGGTTCAGCCATCGAGCGGGCCCAGCCAGGCCGTGGCCACCGTGGAGTGCGCCGATTCGGCGTCGGAGGGGTGGAAGATCCCGGCCAGCACGTCCCGGTAGAGGCGTCCGAGCTCGTTGCCGGCGAAGTAAGACGACCCGCCGCTGACCCGCAGCGCCTGGTCGACCACGTACTTCGCGTTCTCGGTGGCGCGGTGCTTGAGCCCGGCCAGCAGGGCGAACCACTGCGAGCCGTGGTCGACGCCGGCATCGACGTCGCCGGCCAGGGTGCTGATCTGCGGGTAGATGCCGTCCATCGCCATGGCGGCGTCGGCGATCCGCCAGCGGATATCCGGATCCTGCGCCAGGGTTCGCCCGTCGTTCTTCATCGAGGTGCGCCGCCCCGCGGCCTCAACGGCCAGTTCCACTGCCCGCCGGCCGATCCCGGTGTACACAGCGGCGAGGAGGATCTCGAAGTTCGCGAAGATGGCGAAGATCAGGGGGTCCGGGTTGGGGCCGGGGTCGAGCCTGCGGAACACGCGTTCCGGTTGGGCATGGGCGCCGTCGAGAACGGTGGACTGGCTCTGGCTGGCCCGCATCCCGAGGGTGTTCCAGTCGTCCTTCGCGGTGACGCCGGGGTCGTCCCGGTCGACGAACGCCCAGACGATCTTCGGCGCGTCGGGTGAACTGCTGTCCAGGCCCATGGTGCCCAGCCGCGTCCAGGCCGGGGAGAGCGAGGTGAAGACCTTGGTACCCGTGAAGCGGTAACCGCCGTCGGGCTGCGGGGCGGCATCCGTTTTCGACCCGAAGAGCACCAGGTCGTTGCCGGGTTCGCTCACCCCGAAACCGAAGACCTCGCCGGTGCCGGCCTCGTGCAGCAGCCACGAGAGTGCGTTGTCGCCGCGGTCGTGCAGCGTGGTGGCGACGCCGGTCCAGACCAGGTGCATGTTGACGGCGAGGGCGGTTGCCGGGGCGGCGGACGCCAGGCGGGTCTGCTCGGCGGCGACCCGCTGCAGGCTGAGCCCGAGGCCGCCGTACTCGATCGGCACCAGCGCCCGGAGGTATCCGGCGGCGGCCAGTTCGGCGAGGTCCTCGTCGAAGAAGGCGTTGTCGGCGTCATACCCGGCGGCGCGCGAGCGGATGCGGCCGAGCAGTTCGTCGCTGAGCAGGTCGTGGTCGGGCAGTTCGAGACGGGGCAGCGGGTTGGCGGGCGGGAGGGAATTCACCCTTCCAGCCTAGGCTTTCGTGGACTCCGAGGCGGCGCGCCGTTCGGCGTTCCGCTTGCGGGTCGATGCCCAGACGATGGCGGCCACGATTAGGCCGGCCAGGGCCAGCGCCACGATCCACGGCAGTGCGTAGCCGAAGGCGACGGCGAACCCGCCGAGCGTCGCGACGAAGGCATTCCAGCCGGCGACGATGGCGGTCCAGAAGTTGTCGGGGGCCCCGGGAGCGATCGTCCCGGTGGAGTAGAGGTCGAGGCCGATCGTCGAATAGTCGATCTGGTCGCCGATCGCGGTGCGCTGTGACTGCATGCTTTCGAGGTTGGCTTGCCGCTCGGAGAGTGCGCTTTCGATGGCGATCAGGTCGGTGGTGCTGGTCGCCTTGGACATCAGGTCGAGCAGCCGGTCGACCGAGGTTTGCAGTGCGCTGATCCGGGCGTCCAGGTCCTGGGTCTGCTGGGTCACGTCTGACGCGTTCAGGGAGACGAAGTTGACGGTGCCGAGCTTCTTCAGTTCGGTCAGCGTTCGGTCGAGGCTGTCCGCCGGGATCCGGAGGGTGAGGTTGGCGCTCGCCGGCTGGTTCGGGGTTCCCGGGTTCTCGGTGCGACTGTCGATGCGGCCGCCGGCCCGTTCGGTGATCCTGACGGCGTCCTGTGCGGACCTGATCGGGTCGTCCACTGTGAGCGAGACCTGGCCGGTGGTGACCACGTCACGGTTCGCCGCCGGCAGGTCCGCCGCCTCACCCTGGACGACGCCGGGGGTGCCCTTGCCGCTGTCCGGGGCTTGGTACGGCGTGACGACCTGGCCACCCGAGGTGGCGGTCTGGGCCCCTGACGTGCATCCGCTGAGCAGCAGGGCGGAGAGCATGACCGCGGTGAGGGCAAGGGTTCGCTTCATGACGCAACCATAGGGCTCGGCCGGAGGCCAGAGTCTGGACGGAGTCTGGGAGTCGCATCACAATAGGGTCTCGGCTCGGGGTAGTCAACGTAGGGTCGGATCGCCGGCCATGCTCGCCCGGTCGGCGCCAATGGGAAGAATACTGGAGGACGATCATGGGATTCGCAGACGACGCCAAGGACGCACTCGACGCCACCGGAAAGAAGATCGGCCGCTCGCTCGATGACGCCAGGGAGCGCATCGAGGACAAGGTCGACGAGGTGAAGGCCGACGCCAAGGTGCGCCAGGCCGAGAGCGACGTGAAGCGCGCTGAAACCGAGCGCGATGTGACCTACGCCAAGAACGAGTTCAAGGAAGATCTCCGCGACGATAATTGACGCATGAGCTGGTGGGTGGAGCGGATGGCGTGGGTGCGCCGCCTGCGCCGCCGCCCGCTCCTGCTGCATGTCGCGACGGATGCCGGGACCGGCCCGGTGGTGATCCTCGTCCACGGCATCGCGTCGTCGTCGGTCACGTTCGCCCAACTCATCCCCAGGCTGACGCCGCACCACCGCGTGATCGCCGTCGACATTCTCGGCTTCGGCAACTCACCGGCACCGGCCGATTGTGAGTACACGCTCGAGGACCACGTCGCGTCGCTGACCGCGACCATCCACTCATTGAACCTGGCTGAGCCGTTCACCCTGGTCGGCCATTCACTCGGCAGCCTGATCGTGAGCCGGTTCGCGGCCATGCGGCGCACCCGCGGGTCGCGGCGCACCCGGGTCTCACACCTCGTGTTGGTCGGGCCGCCGATCTACCTCTCGCCGGCCGATGTCGGGGACCGACGGGTGCGGGCCGGGATCACGGCGTACCTGCGCGCGTATAACTTCATCCGGGCGAATAAGGAATTCACGCTCAGCAACGCGGCGATCATCGCCCGGTTGCTGCCGAAGGGCATCTTCGAGATCACCGAACGCAACTGGACGCCGTTCGTGAAGTCGATGGAGCACTGCATCGAGTCCCAGACCGTCATCTCCGACATCGCCGTAGTGCAGGTTCCGGTCGACGTCGTCTACGGCGCGCTCGACGCGTTCATCGTGCCGGGCAGTATGTCGGTGATCGAACGGATGCGTCACGTCACCATGCACCGGGTGGAGGCCAACGACCACTTGGTGCGCAAGCGGCTGGCGAAGGTGGTCGCCCGCGTGATCGACGGCCCGCCGCCCCCGCCCTCTCTTCCTTCCCCTTCCCCCTCCGCCGAAAACGCAGTAGATGGGGTTATGCGCGACGTTTAGGCCCAACTACTGCGTTCTCGCGCGCGGTTTTCGTGAGCGGATGCCCGTGGCTAGGCTGGGCGGATGCAACAGCGCACCTTGGGCCGTACCGGCCGCACCGTATCCGTGATCGGCCTCGGCACCTGGCAGTTGGGAGCGGACTGGGGCGACGTCAGCGAGGGCGCCGCGGAGGCGGTCCTCGCCGAGGCCGCCGAGTCCGGCATCACCTTCTTCGACACCGCAGACGTCTACGGCGACGGCCGGAGTGAGCGGGTGATCGGGCATTTCCTAGGCCACCACACCGACGCGGAGATCACCGTCGCGACCAAGATGGGCCGCCGCGTCGACCAGCTGGCGGAGAACTACGTGCTGGCGAACTTCCGCGCGTGGACCGACCGCTCCCGCCGGAACCTCGACACCCAGACCCTCGACCTCGTGCAACTGCACTGCCCGCCGACGGCCGTGGTGGAGTCGGGCGAGGTGTACGACGCCCTCGACACGCTGGTCGACGAAGGCGTGATTGCCAACTACGGTCTCAGCGTCGAAACCGCCGACCAGGCGCTCGCAGCTATCGCCCGCCCGAACGTGGCGACGGTGCAGATCATCCTGAACGCGTTCCGGCTGAAGCCGCTGGACGCCGTCCTGCCGGCCGCGATCGGAGCCGGCGTGGGCATCATCGCCCGGGTGCCGCTGGCCAGCGGGCTGCTCACCGGTAAGTACACCCGGGACACCACCTTCGCGGCCAACGACCACCGCAACTTCAACCGGGATGGCAGCCACTTCGACGTCGGCGAGACGTTCTCTGGCGTCGACTATGAGACGGGTCTGGCTGCTGCAGCCGAGTTCGGGGCCCTCGTCGACCGCGAAGCCCCTGGTCTCACACCGGCGCGTGCCGCCCTGGCCTGGGTGGCGCAGCTCGACGGGGTGAGCTCGGTCATCCCCGGGGCGCGTTCGGTGGAGCAGGCCCGCGCCAATGCCGAAGCCGGCGCGGTGGAAGCGCTGAGCCCCGCGTTCACCGTCGGCGTGCGCGACATCTACGACCGGCTGCTGCGGGAGCAGATCCATCCGCGCTGGTAGCCGTCGCCCCTCCGCCGAGAACGCACTTGTTGGGTTTATGAGCGTCGTTTAGACCCAACAAGTGCGTTCTCGACGAGGTGGGGCGAGCCTGTGGGGCGGGCCTGTGAGGCGGGGAGATGCGGGCGGGGGAGGTCAGTCGAGGTCGTCGGGGTCGCGGCCGGTGCGCTCGTCGGACTCCAAGGCGGCGATCATAGCCATGTCGTCGCCGTCCAGGCTGAAGCCGAAGACGTCGAAATTCTCGCGGATGCGACTCGGCGTCACCGATTTGGGGATCACGATGTTGCCGAGCTCGAGGTGCCAGCGGATCACCACCTGCGCCGCCGACTTGCCGTGCTTTGCGCCGAGTGCATCGAGGATCGGGTTGCCGATCGCCCGCCCGCGCGCCAGGGGCGACCAGGCTTCGGTACGGATGCCGTGGGCCGCGTCGTAGGCGCGGGTCTCGGACTGCTGCAACCACGGGTGCAGTTCCACCTGGTTGAGCACCGGCACGACGTCGGTCTCGTCGAGCAGCCGGTCGAGGTGGTGCGGATGGAAGTTCGACACCCCGATCGAGCGCACCAGCCCGTCGGCGCGCAGCTTCTCCAAGGCACGATAGGTTTCCACATAGCGGTCCTGCTGCGGTGCCGGCCAATGGATGAGGTAGAGGTCCACGTAGTCGAGGCCCAGCTTGCGGCGGCTCACCTCGAAGGCGCGAAGGGTGTTCTCGTAGCCCTGGTCGCTGTTCCACACCTTGGTGGTCACGTACACGGCGTCGCGGGGGAGTCCGACGCGGGCGATGCCGCGCCCAACACCGGCCTCGTTCTCGTACAGTGCCGCAGTGTCGATGTGGCGGTAACCGGCGTCCAACGCGACCTGCACGGCCTCAGCGGCCGCAGCATCCGCGATCTTGTAAACACCCAGCCCGAGCTGGGGAATCGTGTGTCCGTCGTTGAGGCTGAGCGAAGTCATGTCCCCATCTAACCCGCCTCTGTCCGCCGAAAACGCACTTGTTGGGGTTATCCGCGACTCTTAGACCCAACTACTGCGGTTTCGGCGAGGAGAACAAGGAGGGGGAAGGAGGGGAAGGAGGGGGAGCGGGTCAGGAAGGCTGCACCTGCACGGGCTCGGTGTCGGCGATCGGGCTGGCATCGCGGCCGCGCAGGTCCGGGTGCCACCGGCGCCCGAGGGTGGGGATGATGCAGCCGAGGGCGGCGAAGCCGGCCGCGACCAGGATGGCCGCAGACGGGCCGTAGTTGTCGATCATGAACCCGGCGACGGCGGAGCCGAGCGCCGCACCGATGAGCTGGCCCGTGCCCACCCACCCGTAGGCCTCGGCGGTGTCGCTGAACTTCACGCTCGCCGACACAATCCCGAACAGCACGGCCAGGGCCGGGGCGATGCCGATGCCGGCCACGAACAGTGTCACCGAGAGCCACCAGAAGCTCGACGAGAGGGCGGCGAATGCGATGCCGACGGTCACGATGAGCATCCGGCTGGCCAGCGCCCACGGTCCGATCGGCACGTGCCCGAGCGCCAGGCCGCCGACCAGTGAGCCGACCGAGAAGATGGCCAGCACCCAGCCGGAGTCCGCACTGCCGTGGCCGAAGCTGGCGACCACACCCGCCTCGACCGCGGCACATGCCGCAATCAGCATGAATCCGACGATCGTGCTGAGCAGCACGGCCGGGCGGGTGAGCACCACACCGAGCTTGCGCCGGCTGCGAGGGATGCGCACCCGGCCGAGCTCCGGGGAGGCCACGAACCAGATTCCGCCGCCGACGATGAAGGCCGCCGCGAGCAGGATCCCGGCGACCGAACTGACCTGCGTGGCCACGAGCGTCGCCACCACCGGACCGACCACCCAGATGATCTCCTGGGCCGACGCGTCGAGCGAGAACAAGGGGGTGAGCTGGCGGGAGTTGACCATCTTCGGGTAGATCGTGCGAACGGCGGGCTGGATCGGCGGGGTCGACAGTCCGGCGAGGAACCCGATCACAATCAGCCCGATGATCGGGAGGGGCAGGAGCGCCATCACCACGACGGATGCCGCACAGACCGCGATGGTTGCGATGATGACCGGGCGCATCCCCAGCCGCCCCATCAGCCGGCTGGTGAGCGGCCCGGCGATCGCCTGCCCGATGCTCATCGCGCCGAGGACGATCCCGGCCGTGGCGTAGGAGTTGTACGCGTGCTCGATGTGGATCAGGAACGCCAGCGAAAGCATCCCGAACGGGAACCGGGCGACAAGCTGGGCTGCGATGATACGGGCAACGCCGGGCGTTCTCAGAAGGCTCCAGTAGCTGCTCACAATCCACCAAGTCTAAGGGAGCCGACGGTGCCCTGGCGGGTACCGTTGAGTTGTGCAGACACTCATCGAAGCGCCCGAATTGGCCTCCTGGCGCGCCGGGCGGAACGACGTCAGGCTGGTCGATGTGCGTTGGGCGCTCGGCGGCCCGCCGGGGCGCATCGCATACCTCGCGGGGCATATCCCAGGCGCCGCGTATGCCGATCTCGAGACGGAGCTCGCCGGGCCGGCGGTCCCGGCCGAGGGGCGGCATCCGGTTCCCGCGATCGGTGTGCTCCAGGCGGCGGCCCGACACTGGGGGATCGACGACGGCGACACCGTTGTGGTCTACGACGACCTCGGCAACCAGTCCGCCGCGCGCGCCTGGTGGTTGCTCAGGCACGCCGGGGTGCGCAACGTTCTGCTGCTCGACGGCGGCCTCGGCGCCTGGGTCGCTGCCGGTCTCCAGGTGTCCACAGCCGAGGAGACGATCACGCCCGGCCGGGTCAGCCTCGACTACGGCCACCTCACCACCCTCGACGCCGATGCCGCCGGCAGGCTCCCCGGGGAGGGCGTGCTCCTCGACGCCCGCGCCGGCGCCCGTTTCCGCGGTGAGACCGAACCGGTCGACCCGCAGGCCGGCCACATCCCCGGCGCGGTGAGTGCCCCGTCCGCCGGGAACCTCGCGCCCGACGGCCGGTTCCTCCCCGCCGGTGAACTGCGCGCCCGCTTCGAGGCGTTGGGGGTGACGGATGCCGCACCGGTCGGCGTCTACTGCGGTTCAGGGGTCACCGCGGCGCACGAGGTGGCGGCGCTCGGCATCGCCGGTTTCGAAGCCGCCCTCTATCCCGGGTCCTGGTCGCAGTGGTCGAACTTCCCGGGTCGGGCGGTGGAAACCGGCGCGGGACGCCAGACCGGCGCGGGACGCCAAACCGGCGGGGGACGCCAGACCGGCGCAGAACCCCAGCAGGGCGCGGAACCCCCGCGCTGAGCCCGACACCCGGGCTGACCTAGTCGGGCATCTCCTCGTCGGCTCCCGCGGCAGTGCCCGGTGCCCCCGGGATGCCCGTGGCCTCGCGGTCGTTGTCGATCGCGGTATCCTCCTCCACGGCCTCCCGCCTGTCGAGATCGCGCTGCTTGTTGATTCCCGGTTCCTCCGGCGGGCCGCCGTCGATCAGCCCACTGGGGTGCGGCGCGGTATCCTCCAGGAACTCTTCGGGCCGGTTGCCGAATCCGACCGAACTGTCATCCGTTGCGCTGGTGGTCGCGTCGTCGTCGTTCACCGGGCCGGTGTCGTCGTTGGGGTCGCGCATGTCTCCACACCCTCTCTGCTTTGCCTCGATGCTAGGCACGCTCCGGCGCTTCGGCAAGGGTGTGGGCGCCGGCGTAACAGAGTGACACCGGCATGAGCCCGCACCGTTCCGAGACCTACCATTAGCGGATGACCACGATCGACTGGGCTGCTGCGGGCGCCACTTCGCCGGCCACCGATGTGCGGGAAGACGTGCTGGCATCCGCTGCGGGGTTGATCGGCAACACCCCGCTGGTCGAACTCCGCACCCTCGCCGCTGGGCTGCCCGGACGGGTGCTGGTCAAGCTCGAGGGACGCAACCCCGGCGGGTCGGCCAAGGACCGCGCGGCGCTGAACATCATCCGGCGGGCCGAGGAGAGCGGCGAGCTCGCACCCGGCGCTACGATCGTGGAATCCTCCTCCGGGAACACCGGCATCGGCCTGGCCCTGGTCGGGCGGCTGACCGGCCACCCGGTCGTCATCGTGCACACCGCGCACATCTCCGCCGAGAAGCGGCAGCTGCTCGCGGCGTACGGCGCCACCCTGGTCGAAGCGGACTGGGACGCCCCGCCGGACGACCCGCGGAACCCGCGCGCCGTCGCCGAACGCATCGCGGCGAGCATCCCCGGCGCGTGGTTGTCGCGCCAGTTCGAGAACCGCAACAACCCCGGTGCCCACTACAGCGGCACCGGCCCTGAGGTGTGGCGGCAGACGGCTCACCGGATCACCCACTTCGTGGCGTCCATCGGCACCGGCGGCACGGTCAGCGGGGCCGGCCGCTTCCTCCGGGAAGCCTCACAGGGGCGCCCGGGCGGGCCGGTGCGGGTCATCGGAGCGAACCCGGCCGGGTCCACCTATGCCGGGGAGGCGGAGGGCCCGATCCTGGTCGACGGGGTCGGCACCCGCTGGCCGCGCGACTGGTGGCCGCACACCTTCGACCGCGACGTGCTCGATGACGTGGTCACGGTGGACAACCGCACCGTGTACGACACGGTGCAAGCCCTCGCCCGCGAGGAGTCGCTGCTGCTCGGGCCGTCATCCGGCCTGGCGGTCGCGGTGGCACTGGCCGTGGCGCGGACCGCCGAGCCCGGCTCCGTCGTGGTCGCCATCTCCCCGGACTCGGGAACCAACTACCTCACCAAAGCGTTCAACCCGGATTGGCTGGCCGGCAACGGCCTCGGCCCGCAGGCGGAGGACCGGCTCCCGGCCGAGCACCCCTTCAGGCAAGGAGACAAGGCGTGACGCTGCAGCACTTCGGCTGGTTCCTCGGCGCCGGATTCGGTGTGCAGGGCTGGGGGGACCCCAGCTACGGCATCGGCTACGACTGGAAACAGCCGCCGGTCTACCAGGACGCCGCCCGGCTGTTCGAAGCCAGCGGCCTCGACCTCTTCATCGTCGAGGACGGCGTCGCCGTCCCCGACACCTACGGCGGCACCGCCGAAGTCAACCTCGCCAACGCGCGCTTCGTGCCCAAGCACGACCCGCTCCCGCTGGTGCCGTACCTGCTCGGCGCGACCAGCAAGATCGGCATCGTGCCGACCCTGTCCGCCAGCTTCTACGAACCCTTCACCGCGGCGCGACTGCTGGCCACCCTGCAGCACTTCGCCGGCGGCCGGCTCGGCTTCAACGTGGTCACCAGCGGCAGTGACCTCGCCGCCCAGAATTACAACCTCGACCGCCAGGTGGAACATGACCTCCGCTACGACCGGGCCGATGAATGGGTCGACGTGGTCCGGCAGCTGTGGCGCAGCTGGGATGCCGACGCCGTGCTCGAAGACACCGCGGGCGGCGTCTTCGCCGACCACACCAAGGTGCGCCCGATCAACCACCAGGGCCGTTTCTTCCAGGTGCGTGGCCCGCTGAACGCCGTGCCGCCGGCCGACGAGCCGGTGATGGTGCAGGCCGGCGCGTCCGGCCGCGGCCGCGACTTCGCCGGGAAGAACTCCGACGTCATCCTCGCCCTCGCGTCCACTCCCGAGCGGATGCGCGATTATCGCGAGTCCATCCGCCGGGTGGCCGCCGCCAACGGCCGGAACCCCGACCAGGTCAAGGTCTTGTTCGTCGTGAACCCGATCCTCACCGCCAATGCCGAGGAGACCGCATCCGTTCGCGCCCGGCGGTCCGAACTCACCCAGGCCGCGATCGACGAACAACTGCAGGCCGTGTCCTACCTGTCGGGGATCGACTTCAAGCGCTTCGACCTCGACGCGCCGCTGCAGGGTCTCAGCACCAACAGCAACCAAGGCACACTCGACAACTTCGTGAAGTCGGCCCCGGCCGGGTCGACCCTCCGCGAGATCCTGCAGGCGCGCGCCAACAAGGACGGCCTGGCCGTCATCGGCACCGCCGACGAGGTCGCCGAGCACCTCGGTGAGCTGGCCGACGCGGTGGGCGGCGATGGATTCCTGTTCACCGGGCAGGTGCACCCCGCGCACGTGCACCGCACCCTCGACCCGCTGGTGCCGGCGCTCCGCCGACGGGGCCTCCTGCGCACCGAACTCGGCGACGGCGGCCTCCGCGCGAACCTGCAGGACTTCTGATGGCCCAGACCCGCTCCGACACCGTGACGCTCGGCTCGTCCGCTGCGACGGTAGCGGATGTCGTCGCCGCGGCATCAGGCGCCCGCGTCGTTCTCGACGCCGGTGCGGTCGAGAACATCGGCCGATCCCGCGGCGTCGTCGAGGCGGCGTTGGCCGGTGGCAGCGCCGTCTACGGACTGAACACCCGGCTGGGCGCCGGCCGGGACACGGTGCTCACCACCGATGAGCTCGCCGACTTCCAGCGCCGGGTCATCGCGAACCACGTGGGCGGTATCGGACCGGCCCTGCCGGCCGGCGAGGTGCGTGCGCTGGTCTTCGCGCGGCTGGCCGGCTTCAGCCGCGGCGGCTCCGGGGTGCGCCCGGACGTGGCCGACGCCTACGCCGCGCTCCTCAACGCCGGAGTTGTGCCGGTCGTCCCGGCGCGCGGGTCGGTCGGGGCCGGGGACCTCACCCATCTCGCGGCCGTCGCCGCAGTACTGACCGGTGCGGGGGAGGCGTTCGTCGACACCGCGGCCGGCCCGGCAGTGGTCACCGGCGCCGCGGCCCTGGCTGCGGCAGGCCTGGCTCCGGTCGAACTCGAAGCCGGCGAGGCCCTCGCCACCCTCAGCGGCAACTCCTACAGCGTCGGCGTTGGCGCCCTCACGGTGGACGAACTTGAAACGCTCAGTGTGGGAGCCGACCTCGCGGTCGCCCTGTCCCTCGAGGCTGTCGGTCAGCACGGTACCGGCGGCAATCTCAGCCCGTTCGACCCGGCGGTCCAGCGCGCCGCCGGACGGACCGGACAAGCGGATGCCGCGGCATCCGTCCTGGAGATGCTCACCGGAAGCCCGTTGGAACGCGCTGGCCGCACGGTGACCGTGCAGGACCCACTGTCTTTCCGCACGGTTCCGCAGCTGCACGGCGCCTGGCGGAGTTCCATCGCGGCGACTCGTACGCTCGTCGAGACCGAGCTGAACGCCCGCGCGGAGAATCCGCTGGTCGACGTGGAATCGGGGCGGATGATCTCCGGCGGCAACTTCGAAGTGATCGCCCTCGCGCTCGTATTCGAGGCGATGCGGGTGACCCTGGCCCATGTCGCGTCGGCCAGCGAACGGCGGATCGCGGCGCTCTCGGAACTCTCCCTGCCGATGCGTGCCGCGGGCACCGCGCGGATCCCGGGCCTGCTCTGGTACGCCGCGTCGGCGAACCTGGCCGAACTCCGGCAGCTGGCCGCACCGGCGACGGTCGGCTTCGCCACCCTCTCCGGAGTCGAGGACCAGGCCACCCAGGCCCCCCTCGCCCTGCAGCTGCTGCAGCGGGGTGTGGGTCTCCTCCGGGAAGTCCTCGCGATCGAGGTGCTGCACGCTGCCCAGCTGCTTCCGCACGGCGCCCAGCTCGGCGCTGCGGCGGCCCACGTCATGCCGCGCCTGGAGGCGCTGCTCGGGGCCGGGCTTCCGGCATCCGCCCTGGTCGCGGGCGCGGCCGACGTGCTCGCCGGCCGGTCGTAAGTCCGGGTCACGCTTGACGCTGTGTCGGTATCCACGCCGAGTCGCCCGCTTCTGCTGCTGGGGCCGGGTTCTCACAGCAGAACTGGGCGACTCGGGGTTGCCGCGTGGTGGCCTGTCGCCAGCTGCGGCACGGCGTCCGGTCAGAGTGACTTGCTGAACCCCAGGTAGGAAATCTCCTCCAGGTCACCGGTGAGATCGAACAGGGGCTGGTAGCCGAGCGACAGGTACAGCGCCACCGCCTCTGGTTGCCGGGCGCCCGTGGTCAAGACCACTGTGCGGTTGCCGCGGCGGGCCGCCTCGATCTCCAGCTCGGCCATCACCAGCCGGGCATAGCCACGGCGGCGGTGCTCGGAGTGCGTCCAGACCCGTTTCACCTCCACCGTGTCATCGTCGACACGCTTGAAAGCGCCGCCGGCCACCGCCTGGCCGTCGACCAGGAGCAGCAGGAAGGCACCGCCATGGGACGGCTGGAACAGCTCTGCCGGGTATCGGCTCAACTCCGCCGATGACGGGATCCCATCGTTCAACCCGTATCGCTCGTCATATTCGCGGCCCAGTTCCTCGACCAGCGGCGCCGCGAGCGGGTCGTCCGGCGACGTGTAGTGGAGGGTGGGAAGAACGGATGCCACACCACGACCCTAAAACAGGGGCATCCGCTCGCCATTCCGTACCGACACTGTCGGTAACATGCCCGTCCCCACGCACGATTTGCGGTGTTCAAAACGTTACCGGTGCACGTAATCAGCGTCGGGAGGGTGTAATAAGCTCGCCTTGTCGCACCGTTATGGCTTTCAAGGATGAAAGAGCGACCCAGCAGCACTGCCCAACAACGAAGGACCCACACATGCGCGCACGATACGCACTTCCGGCACTCGCTGCCGTTGCAGCCCTGATGCTCACCGGCTGCGTCGACAACTCCACTCCATCCACCGGGGGATCCTCAGGCAGCGGCGCGGCGAGCGATGTGCAGAAGGACGACGCCGCGGCGGCCATGCTGCCCGACAAGATCGCCAAGTCCGGCAAGCTCATCATCGGCACCGACCCGACCTACGCACCCAACGAATACAAGGACGAATCCGGCAACCCGATCGGCTGGGGGATTGAGATCTCCAACGCCATCGCCGCGAAGCTCGGACTGAAGCCCGAATACCAGGTTTCGAAGTTCGACAACATCATCCCGAGTGTCACCGGTGGCAAGGCAGACATGGGCGAATCCTCCTTCACCGACACGGTCGAGCGTGAGAAGCAGGTCGACTTCGTCAACTACTACACCGCTGGAATCCAGTGGGCATCGGCGAAGGGCAAGGACGTCGACCCCGAGAACGCCTGCGGGCTGAAGGTCGCCGTGCAGGCCACCACGTTCGAGGACACCGATGAGGTGCCCGCCAAGAGCGACGCGTGCGTTGCCGCCGGCAAGGCACCGATCGACAAGGTTCCGTTCGACACCCAGGACGCCGCCACCAACGCCGTCGCCCTCGGCCAGGTCGATGCGATGAGCGCCGACTCCCCGGTCACCCTCTACGCGATCTCACAGACCAAGGGCAAGCTGCAGCCCGCGGGCAAGACCTTCGACGTCGCACCGTACGGCATGGTGGTGGCCAAGGGATCCGACCTGACCAAAGCCGTCCAGGCCGCGCTGCAGTCGATGGTCGACGACGGTTCATACGGCAAGATCCTCGACAAGTGGGGTGTCGCCGACGGCGGCATCGACAAGATCACGATCAACGCAGCCGCGAACGGCTAGATCATGACCTCGGCAGACCTGAACCGGCCGGCAGCGGGGGCCACCCCGCCGCCGGCCGGCGCCGCAGAACCGGCCGCCATCAAGGCCATCCGGCTCAGGCACCCCTGGCGAATCGTTTTCGCCGTCGTGCTGATCCTCGCGTTCGCGGTCTTCGTGCTCGACGCCGCCCAGCGCGAGGCCTACGACTGGCCGTCCGTGGCGAAGTACCTCTTCGACCGCCGCATCACGATGGCCGCATTCGTCACCCTCCAGCTGACCGTCTACTCGATGGTGATCGCGATCATCCTCGGCGTCACCCTCGCGGTGATGCGCCTCTCGCCGAACCCGGTCGTGAAAGCCGTGGCCTGGTTCTACCTCTGGGTGTTCCGCGGCACCCCGGTCTACGTGCAGCTGGTGTTCTGGGGCCTGATCTCGATCATCTACCAGACCATCGACATCGGCATCCCGTTCACCGAACCCTGGTTCCAGATGGACACCAAGGTGGCGCTCAACACGTTCACCCTTGCCGTGATCGGCCTGGCGTTGAACGAGGCGGCCTACATGGCGGAGATCGTGCGAGCCGGGCTGCTCTCGGTGGACCGGGGCCAGGAAGAGGCCGCGACGGCGCTCGGCATGAGCTGGTTCCAGACCATGCGCCGTGTGATCATCCCGCAGTCGATGCGGATCATCATCCCGCCGACCGGCAACGAGGTGATCTCGATGCTGAAGACCACGTCGCTGGTGACCGCCGTGCCCTTCAGCTTCGACCTGTACACCCGGTCGCGTGACATCGCGGCAGAGACGTTCAATCCAATACCTACCCTGATCGTCGCCTCGATGTGGTACTTGTTCTTCACCTCCATCCTGATGGTGGGACAGTACTTCCTGGAGAAGCGCTTCGCCCGCGGCGTCGGCGACCGCCGGCCCGACCGCAAGGGAACCGAACCCGGCGAAGTGACCGGCACGCTGCCGGTCGTCGGGGCCGGCCAGCCGACCGTGATCGTCCCGCCGCAACAACGCGAAAGCGGAGGCCACTGATGACCGAGGCGACAACCGACATCCCACCCATGGTGCTGGCCGACTGCGTGTCGAAGAGCTTCGGCACCAACCAGGTGCTCAAGAGCATCTCGCTCGAGGTCAAGCGCGGCGAGGTGATGTGCCTGGTCGGGCCCTCCGGGTCGGGCAAGTCCACCTTCCTCCGCTGCATCAACCACCTCGAAGTGGTCTCCGCCGGCCGGCTGAGCGTGGACGGCGAGCTGATCGGCTACCGCGAGGCGAACGGCAAACTGTACGAACTGCACCCGAAGGAAGCCGCGAAGCAGCGGCGTGACATCGGCATGGTGTTCCAACGGTTCAACCTGTTCCCACACATGACCGCGTTGGAGAACGTGATGGAAGCCCCGATGCAGGTCAAAGGCCTCTCGAAGGCCGAGGTCAAGCAGAAGGCGCTCGGCCTGCTGACCCGGGTGGGCCTGGCCGACCGCGCCAGTTACTACCCCGCGCACCTCTCCGGCGGCCAGCAGCAGCGGGTGGCGATTGCGCGGGCGCTGGCGATGGAGCCGAAGCTGATGCTCTTCGACGAGCCGACGAGCGCGCTCGACCCCGAGCTGGTCGGTGAGGTCCTCGATGTGATGAAGGGCCTGGCCAAGGATGGCATGACCATGATCGTGGTCACGCATGAAATGGGCTTCGCTCGCGAAGTCGCCGACTCGCTCGTGTTCATGGACGGCGGCGTCGTCGTGGAGTCCGGCGACCCGACCGAGGTCCTGGCCAACCCGCAGCACCAGCGCACCCAGGCCTTCCTGTCCAAGGTGCTCTAGACCGTGTCAGGCACGAAGAAGCCGAAGAAGAACAAGACCAACCGCGGCCACGACAAGCGGATACCGAAAGAGCTCTACGAAGCGGAGCTCGAGCGGCTGCAGATCGAGCTGGTCAGCATGCAGCAGTGGATCATCGCGACCGGCGCGCGCGTCGTCGTGATCTTCGAGGGACGCGATGCAGCGGGCAAAGGCGGTGTGATCAAGCGGATCGTGCAGTACCTGAATCCACGATCGGCGCGAGTGGTCGCCCTGCCGGTTCCGAATGAGCGCGAAAAAGGGCAGTGGTACTTCCAGCGGTACATCGAACGGCTGCCCACCGCGGGCGAGATCGTCCTGATGGACCGTTCCTGGTACAACCGCGCCGGCGTCGAGCACGTGCTCGGATATTGCACGGATGAGCAGTACCAGCGTTTTCTTGACCAGGCGCCTGTGGTTGAGCGGATGCTCGTCGATGACGGCATCATCCTGGTCAAGTACTGGTTCTCCGTGTCGGACGATGTGCAGCAAGCGCGGTTCCGTTCACGCCTGCTCGACCCGATGCGACGGTGGAAGCTGTCCGAGACCGACCTGCTGTCGATCCTGAAGTGGGAGGACTACTCCCGGGCCAAGGACGCGATGTTCGAGGTCACGGACACGCCTGAGGCCCCGTGGTGGACCATCGAGAGCGACGACAAGCGTGCCGCCCGGCTCAACACGATCCGGCACCTGCTCTCGCAGGTTCCGTACGAACGCCTCGAGCCGGAGGACGTGACGATCCCCGATCGCCCGAAAGCGAACGACTATGAGCGGCCGCCGCGGGAGAAATTCAGGTACGTCCCCGACCACGCGAAGGACATCGTCGCCGGCTGAACGGGCAGGATCACCCCGCACGGATGAGGAAATTCCGCGGCGCCGGCGGCCGATCCGCTGGAGCAGCTTAAGACCCTGGCCGAACTGAAAGCACAGGGCGTGCTGACCGAGGAGGAATTCGCGACTCAGAAGGCAAGGATCCTGGGCGGCTGAACTCGGGCGGTTCAGCCGGTCAGGTTCAGCCGGCGAGGACCTTCTGGATCCGCTGCAACGAGACCGACTCCGCAGCCTTCAGTTCCTGGGCGAACAAGCTGATCCGCAGGTCTTCGATCATCCACCGCGCCCGCACCAGGTTTGCCGCCGAGTGCGGCTCGAGTGGAATGTGGCCGCCCGCGCTGGAGAATGCGGCCGTCGCGGACAGCACCTCGTTCATCCAGACCCGATCGCGGCCGGGATTGTCGGCCAGCTTCGAGATGCGCGCCGTGATGCCGGCGATGTAGCGCGGCAGGTGCCGCAGGTGCACAAGCCCGGTCGCGCTCACGAAACCCGGAAAGACGAGCCCGTCGAGTTGCACACGGGCATCCGACAGCGCCGGCAGCAACGCCATGCTGGTGGCGCCCTTGAGCGCCTTGTCCGCGGCGCGGGACGCGGCCAGGACGCGAGCGGCCAGGCCGACGGTGTCGAACATCGAGTCCATGACAACCCCCGACACCCGGTCACGGAGGGTGTCGAACTCGGCCTTCATGAACACCAGCCCGTCCGGCTTGACCCGGTACAGCACCTCATCGACGCACGCGGCGAGGCAGTCGTCGAACAGCGCCGGCGTCGACGGGTACGGACTGGTCGCGAGGCTCAGCTTCTCCGCGCCGGTCAGGTGCTGCTGCACGTACGCGACCGGCGACGGAGTGGCGAGCAACAGCAGCCGGCGCACTCCACCGGGCAGGGTGCGGGCCTGGTCGGCCTCTGTGCTCATCAGACGGATCGACACGGATGCCCCGTCGTCGATCAGGGTCGGGTAGGCGCGGATCACGTTACCGGCCTGCTGCGTGTCGAGGTGGCGGGGCAGCTCCGAGAAATCCCAGGTGGTCAGTCCGCTGCGTTCGATCGCGTTGGGGGTGTGTGCAACGGATGCCGCGGCCACGCTCTCGCGGGCTCGCGCCCCCAGCCGGCGTTGCAGGTCACCGAGGTCTTTCCCCTCCGCCACGGTTCGCCCGCGCTCATCCACCACCCGGAAGGTCATTCGGAGATGCCCGGGGACCCGGTCGAGGTCGAAGTCGGCCGCCGTGACCGGCACGTGGGTGAGCCGCTGGATGAGTGCCGCAAGGGTCGCCGGGAAGGACTCGACAGGCTCGACCACCGCGGTGGTCGAGCCTGCGCCGCCCTGAGGAGGCCGCTCGCGGCCGTCTCGAAGGGTCGAGACCACAGGCAGTTCGCCCAGCAGTCGCGCCGCCCAGTCGGCCGCTGGAACCACGTTCCGCCGGATCACCTTGGGCAACGACTTGATCAGGGCCGTGACGAGGTCGGCGCGAAGCCCGGGCACCTGCCAGTCGAAGCCGGAAGGGGAGAGCCGGGCAAGCAGTGGCAGCGGAACCTGCACCGTCACACCATCGTCGTCTGCACCGGGTTCGAAGCGGTAACTGAGTGCGAACCGCTGGTCGGCCTGCCGCCACTCGGGTGGGAACAGCGACTCGTCGACGTCGGGGGCGTCCTCGGGCACCAGCGCCTCGGCCGTCATCGTCAGCAGGTTCGGGGTCTCCTGCCGGGCCTTCCTCCACCACGTCTCGAAGGTGCGCGTTGACGACACATCGGCCGGCAGCCGCCTGTCGTAGAAGTCGAAAACGGCCTCGTCGTCGAACAGGATGTCGCGTCGGCGGGTGCGTTCCTCCAGCGCCGCAAGCTCGGTGCGGAGCTTCTCGTTCTCCCGGGCGAAGGCGGTGACCCGCCGGTCCAGCCGGTCGATGTCCCACTCTCCGTCGATGAGGGCGGAACGGATGAACAGGTCGCGCGCGTAGGCAGGATCAATGCGCGAGAACTGGATCCGGCGGCGGGCAATGATCGGGACTCCGTAGAGCGTGACGCGTTCCCAGGCGACGACGGCGCCCTGCTTCTTCTCCCAGTGCGGTTCGGAGTAGCTGCGCTTCACCAGGTCGCCAGCCAGCGGCTCAGCCCAGGCGGGGTCGATGGCGGCGTTCATCCGGGCGAACAGGCGGCTGGTCTCGACCAGCTCGGCGCTCATCACGGCGTTCGGCTGCTTCTTCGCCAGCGCAGAGCCGGGGAACAGCACGAACCGCTGCTGTCGGGCGCCGATGTAGTCGCGTTTTGCGGTGTCCTTGAGACCGAGGTGCGACAGGAGGCCGGCCAGCAGGGAGCGGTGGATTCCGTCGGGGTTCACGCTCGAGTCGCCGCCAGCCTTGGAGTCGAACACAGCCAGTCCGAGCGGCTTGGCAAGCTGGCGGAGCTGCCGGTACACGTCCTGCCATTCGCGCACCCGCAGGTAGTTGAGGTACTCGTTCTTGCAGAGGCGTCGGAACGCGCTCGAGCCGAGCTCCTTCTGCTTCTCTTCCAGGTAGTTCCAGAGGTTCAGCAGGGTGAGGAAGTCGCTGGTGGGGTCGGCGAACCGCGCGTGCTGGGAGTCGGCCTGTGCGCGGCGTTCGAGCGGGCGCTCGCGCGGATCCTGGATGGTGAGGCCGGCGACGATGGCCATCACCTCGCGGCTGGTGCCCTGCGTCTTGGACTCGACCACCATCCGGGCGAAACGAGGGTCGATCGGGAGCTTCGCGAGCTGCTCGCCCACCCGGGTGAGGCGTGCGGTCTTGTCTTCACCGGCATCCGTCGTGTCGACACGGCGGGAAGCACGCCCGGAGGCAGGCCGGTTCTCGATGGCGCCGAGCTCGCCCAGCAGGTCGAGGCCGTCCTTGATGCCGCGGGAGTCCGGCGGGGTGAGGAACGGGAAAGCGGCGATGTCGCCGAGGCCGAGCGAGATCATTTGCAGGATGACGGCGGCCAGGTTGGTGCGGAGGATCTCAGGCTCGGTGTACTCCGGCCGGCGGGTGAAGTCCTCCTCGGAGTACAACCGGATCGCGATGCCGTCGCTGGTGCGACCGCTCCGGCCGGAGCGCTGGTTCGCCGAGGCCTGGGAGATCGCCTCGATCGGCAGCCGCTGCACCTTGGACCGCACGCTGTAGCGGCTGATCCGGGCGGTCCCGGCATCGATCACGTACCGGATGCCGGGCACGGTCAGGCTGGTCTCGGCGACGTTGGTGGCCAGCACGATCCGGCGGCGCACTCCCGCGACGGTCGACGGCTGGAACACCTTGTGCTGGTCGGCGGAGGAGAGCCGGCCGTAGAGCGGCAGCACCTCGGTCGGTGCGGTCCTCCCGCCGGCGCCGAACTTGCCGTTCAACGCGTCCGCAGCGTCGCGGATCTCGTTCTCGCCGGAGAGGAAGACCAGCACGTCGCCGTTCGACTCCCGTTCGAGTTCGTCGAGCGCGGCGCTGATGCCTTCGATGTAGTCACGGTCGACGGATGCCGCGCCGGGGCCGATGTCGCTGTCGTCGTCGGCATCCGTTTCGATCGGTGCCTCGGCGACCAGCGGGCGGTAACGGATCTCGACCGGGTAGGTACGTCCGGAGACCTCGACGATCGGCGCGGGGGTGCCGTCGGGCTTCGCGAAGTGCGCGGCGAAGCTCTGCGGGTCGATCGTCGCGGAGGTGATGATGAGCTTGAGGTCCGGGCGCTTCGGGAGAAGCTGGCGGAGGTAGCCGAGCAGGAAGTCGATGTTGAGGCTGCGCTCGTGCGCCTCGTCGATGATGATGGTGTCGTACTTGCGCAGCAGCTTGTCGCGGTGCATTTCGTTGAGCAGGATGCCGTCGGTCATCAGCTTGATGCGCGTGTCGGAGCCGACCTTGTCGGTGAAGCGCACCTGGTAGCCGACGAGTTGGCCGACCTCCTGGCCGAGTTCCTCGGCGATTCGCTCGGCGATGGTGCGGGCGGCCAGGCGCCGGGGCTGGGTGTGGCCGATACTCTCACGGCCGAGCTCGATGCAGATCTTGGGCAGCTGGGTGGTCTTGCCCGACCCGGTCGCGCCCGCGACGATGACCACCTGGTTGTCGCGGATGGCGCGGGCGATGTCGTCCCGCCTCTGGCTGACGGGCAGCTCCGGGGGGAAGGTGATCTGGACGGGAATCATGAGCCCTCCATCCTATTCGGCCCGACCCGCCACTCTCGCCGCCGACTCGTCCCGCGCGCGCATCGGAGTGCTGAGGCGCGTATATAACACCTTCGTGTGCACGACGAAGGTGTTATATACGTACTTCAGCGGACGGGGCCGGAACTCAGGCGAGCACGGTTCGGCACTGCTGCACAGGCCGGAGCACGGCGACGATTCGGGCGGTGCTCTCGCCGGGGAGAACAGCCGGAGGCGGCGCGGCGGCCGCGGCGGGCATGGCCGGGAACGACCCGTTCGTGTTCTGGCCGACAAAGCGTTGCAACTGTGAGACGACGAGGAATCCCGTCGCATCGACCGGGTATCGCCGCCGCCTGACCGTGTTCCCGACGTTTCCGCCGATCGTCTCAACGAATGTGGGCTGCACGTCGACGACGATGTCCGCGTGCATCTCCAATCCCGTCAGTCCCGGGATGTGATCGAATGTGAGCAACGCCGCCGCGGAGTTCGCGTTCCGGTCCTGCACGATGATGTCGCCGGTCTGGGGTACATGTTCCGTGGTGCGGAACGCGTGGTAGGTGCCGTTCCGACGGCAACTGGCATCGAACGTCGTCGGTGAGGTCTGGCAGCCGAACCTGCGTCGATGGGCCTCGAGCAGGTACTCCCAGTGACGCCCGAGCGGCGACAGTTTGAGCAGGGTTTCCTCGCCCCCGCCGGTGAGGCCCTGGAGGTTCAGCTGCATTCCCGCCCGGCGCACGCAACTGTTGATGAACGCGGCGCTCCAGGCGATGGCGTCGAGCTTGCTGCGGCGCGCGGCCAGGATGGCCTCCACGACCAGGTTTTCGAGGTTTGCCGGGGTGCCGGGCAACGGCAACGATCGGATGAGGAGCCGGGCGATCCGCCGCGCCGCAGCGTTGACCGCCGCAGGGGCGATCGTGGCCGCACCGAGGAGCGTCGCCCCATAGGTGGTGTTCGGGGTCCGGGCCGCGATGACGACGAGATTTGCGGCCGGGATCCCCGACTGCTCAGACAGCCAGTAGCGGATCAGGTGCCCGAACGTCGACGAGCCGGACTCCGGCAGCAGAGCGGATGCGGAGCTGGTCCACAGCGCCTGCTCCGCGCGGGCGGCGGCCACGACCTTCTGTCGGATAGTCGTCTCGGAGACCACGGGCACCGTCGGGGCGAAGAAGCCGCAGACCGTCTTCACCGGTTTGTCCTCGAATTCGTACCCGGCGAGCTCATCGTTCTCGTTGCCCTCAGTCTCGTTGCCCTCGGTCTCGTATCCTTCGGTCTCGTATTCCTGGGTCTCGTATCCCTCGGCTTGGTAGCCCGGGGTCTCGTACCCCTCGGCTTGGTAGCCCGGGGTCTCGAATCCCTCGGCTTGGTAGCCCGGGGTCTCGTATCCCTCGGGCTGGTAGCCAGGGGTCTCGTACCCCTGAGCTTCGTACCCCTGAGCCTCGTAGCCTTGTGCTTCATAGCCCTGTGCCTCGTCGGCCTCGCTGTCGTAACCTTCCCCTTCGGTGACGTAGCCTTCAGCTTCGTACCCTTCCGGTTCCAGCCACGCCTCGGACTCGCCCGTCTGTTCGGCGGATGCCTCAAGCCACTCCCCGCCGACCTCGGTTTCGCGGGCGGGGGAGCCGCCGCAACGGAACCGGGTCGTGCCAGGGACATCCGCTCCGGCGTCCCCGAGCAACAGCCCGCCGTACGCGCCGGGAATGTCATCGTGCTTGGTCGTGGTCAGCTCGACCCGGAAGCGGGCCCGCAGCCGATCGGGTACGGACGCAGCACCAAGCGGCGCGCAGAGTGAGCCTCCGACCGCCTCGCTGTTGCGCTGGGTCCCGGGGCGCTTGGCCGTCCCGGCGCGATAGAACACCCGCAGTGCCGGCGGCACCGCGGACGGCTGGGCGAGTTCCCGGGTGAGGCGCCCAAGCGCCCAGGTGCTCACCGCCGCGCCGGAGTTGTACAGGCCGTCGAAGATGTACACCTCGTCCGGGTCGGTGTGGGCGAGGATCGCGGTCAGGGGCGCCCCGCCGCCCGAATGCGCGGTGAGGATGAGCCGCCCCGCCGGCGCGCTCACCCCGGTCTGGGCGGTGAACCGGGCCAGGGCGTCAGCGCACAATCGTGCGAGGGCCCCGGGCTTCACGAGCGCGGGGAACGAGTAGCCCCGCCCGCTGTCTCCGCCGTAGAAGTTCCCGCGCGGAAGCACCGTCAGTGTCGGCCGGGAGCGCCCGGCCAGGTCCAGACCGCTGGCCGGTGCCTTTTCCCGCGCCAGATCCATCGCCCGCCCGCTCGGTGAGAAGCCGTGCAGGTGCACCACGACGTCGATTGCGGCCGGACGTGACATCCCGTTCCACCCCAGCATCAGGTCAGGGTGAGTTCCGGCGTGCCCGGCCAGCAACGGATGCTCGCGCACGACCAGTTGCCCGGCTCCCGTCGTGTCCGTCGACCCGGCAGGAACCACCGGCTGGGGGAGTGGCACCGGCGCGACCGGTGGAATCTGCCCGGTCGCCGGGCGGAGCTGGGCACGATAGGCGGCAATCGCTTCCTTCGCCCGGCGTCCGGCGTCGCCGGACAGGTAGGTCCAGTAGGCCCAGCTGCCACGCACATCGACGTGCGCGTAGGTGCCGCCGATTCCGACTCCCAGGTTGCGGCCCCCGACGTCGAGCGCGAGTTTGGCGATCTCCAGTCCACTCATCCCAGCGATGCGGACGTCCGCCGCCTGCCCGGAGCAATGCCGGCTGAGCGTCGCCGTCTTGCCGTATCCGGCGTAGACCTGCTTGTTCCTGGCCCACGACCGGTATCCGGAGGTGATGGTCACGGCTTTGCCGCTGCGAACCCGCATCGCCTCCAGAAGCCGCACCAACGCGGGCGAGATGCGCGCGACATCCGCGAACCGTCCTCCGCTTCTCACGAGTTCCCCGACCGTGAAATGGTCGGAGAGTCTCTGCGAGCGCACGGCCGGCCCCGTGGCCAGCAGCGGCAGACCGGTGTTGTGCGGGTCCCAGTGCTCCGCCCGCTCGCCGGTGGCGCCCGTTCCCGACGGGAGGACGAGACCGGAGGGGAATCCCTCCCCTTCGAACGCCGGCCCTTCGAACGCCGCTCCGGCCTGGCCCCGCCACTCGGAGCCGAGCGCCTCGAACACCTCCGAATCCTCGACCTCGCCGGATTCCTCCAGGGACTCCCGGGGCTCCGGGGTCGCGCCCGCCCCCGGCCCGACGACTGCCTCGTTGAACGGCGATTCAAACCCGGACTCCGTCCATCCGGCCTCTCCGGTGCGTGTGTCGTACATGCTGGATTCCCGCCCTTCCTCAGTCCACTGGCTGTGCCGGTTCCCGCGCTATCGCGTGAGCACCGGCGACCGACCCTGCACGGCGACCGGCGCCTTCCTGGCTTTCATGTCGCGACCTGTCGCGGACGACCACTCCGTGATCACCCGGCGGCTGGTGGGCCCGAGCGGGACCACGGTCGAGTTGAGGGGTGGGGTCGACGCGTACAACACCCAGGCGAATTCCGGGCCGGTGACGATGTCGGCCTCGAGGGTGCGCAGCAGGAGCGATAGGTCGTCGGCCATCGAGATCAGCGCCGCCGACCGGCTGTGCGGGGCCATCCCCACCCGTTCACCGATGATGCGCAGGCGGTCGGCCGGACTCGTGGCCTGCGCCCGCAGGTCCACGACGACCGGGGTGTTGGTGTCCAGGCTGAGACTGAGCCAGCCGAGCACCAGGCACGCGATCAGCTCCTCCCGGGCGAGCATGGCCTTCTGGCGCCGGGACCGCAGCAGGAACTTCAGCTGCTCGGCGAGGCGGAAGATCCTGTCGTCGTCAGCGGAGTTCACACCGGACTGGTTGCGGAGGTTGGTGATGGCCTGCCACAGCTCGTACAGGAGCTCCTCGAACAGGCCGACGAAGGTCGTATTCGCGGCGAGCGCCTTGTCATAGACGAACGGCTTGTTGTCGTCGTATCCGAACGCGAGATCCATGCCGAACAGGCGCCAATAAGCGTTCCGCCGCACGGCCTCAGGGTCCGGTCGCACCGCGCTCGTCGACAGCCACGCGGGCACCGGGTTGGGCGCCTGGAACAGGATGGTCTCGGTCGCGTCCAGCCACCGCTGCGTCGCCACCGACGGCACTCCCAGCCCCTCGCCGGACCGGAACTCCCGCACGACACGGCGCATGATCTGCACCATCCGCGTGTTCTCGAGAACGTAGGCGTAGCCGAGATGGTCCCACGCCGGGTTCACCAGCGGGTCGTACGCCGCGAACGCGCCCGTTGCAAAGAGGCCGCGGCGCGCCGGGCCGGCGGGCGGCCCGTTCGGCGCCCACACGTCGGCGGCGTTCCAAACCTGCTCCAGGTAGAGCACGAGGTCGAACGGGTCCGCACCGATGACCGCGGCGGCCGCGTCAGCGGGCGAGAGCGGCGGAATGGCGCCCGGAGGGTTGACCAGGCGATTGACGAGCTGCGGAATCATGATAATTCTCCCGTTCCGGTGGTTTCGTACAGGATGGGGCCGCACGGGTATGGACCGCCCGGTGTGTCGTGGAGGAATCCGACATCCCGCTCGTCGAGCGCGATGTCGTAGCTGTCGCTCTTCACCCGGTCCAACGACACCCGGAGAGTGTTCAACCGGTTCGAGGCGCACGCGTCGAGCGGGGTGCCGGCCTGGGTGTTTCCCGGCGCTGACGCGGCGAGGTCCCGCAGCGGCTGCAACTCGCCGACGACATCCGTCAAACCGTTTTGGAGCACGTTGATCAGGGTGCCGAAGCCGCCCAGCAGCTGCAGCTCCTCGAACAGGCGTTCGTTGCTCTCCTTGAGCTTGTCGATTTCGGCGTAGGCGGCGGCAAGCGTCCTCGCGGACTGCTTCGCTGCGCCGGAACCGCTCGTGTCAGACATTTCTACTCCGATCCAGGTTTCTTACGCCGCCCGGGCACTCGGCGGCTCGGCGGTCATCCAGTCGCGCGCCCGTGCGATCCACAGGGCCGCGTCCAACGGGCGCTCTGCTTCGCGCAGGCCCGCCAGTGCGATCAAACGGATGCCCTCGGTGCGTCGCCAATGCGGTGACACCCACAGGGACGCACCGGCGTCATGCTCGAGGTCCGCGAGCGCGCTGGGCGAGACCCGGGTCGGATCGACCACGCTGGTCATCGGCCGGCCGCCGAGGCCCGGAACGGGCGAGCCCAGGCAGGCCAGGGCGATGGCGTTCAGCCGAGAACGCGACCGCGCCACGAGCGCCCGCACCGTCGGGTCCGCCCGCTCGACCGGGTGGGACACCGCGACGGCTTGCTCCAGTGCGTCCCAGGAGCCGGGGCCGAACACGCACCGGCACAGGGCGCAGCCGAGAAGGGTGCGGAGGTAACCGATCGGATGAGGGTCGCCGACCGGCCAGCGCAGGATGCTCCGGGCGTCGCCGACCACGTCGTACAACGCGGTGACGGAGGCGAAACCGGTGTGCACGAACGCGAACACGTCGGCCGCGATCTCCGAGCTCCACGGCGCCCACATCGATTGCAGCTCAGGGTCGCCGTCGAGGGCGGCGGTGATCGACGCTCGAACGGAGGGCACCCAGCCGGTGAGGAAGGCAACCTGGTGGCCGGACTCGTGGAACAACGAGGTGGGCCGGTAGAGGTTGTGCCGCACGATCTTGATCGCCGCGACCGGGTTCACGCTCCCGGGCGCCCACAGCCTGATCCCGGCCCGGAGAATCGATGCGCCCATGCCCTTGTCGAGGTACACCAGCACCGGCACCGGCAGTTGCCCGGCTTGGGCCAGAACCGGTGCCATGCTGTCCTCGGCGAGCCGGTCGAGGGTCTGCAGGGCCGCGCGAAGCTGTCCGCTGGTGCGCGAGTTGACGGCGTCACCGAAGAAGTCCAGCGTCACCTCCACCTGCGCGTAACGCCGGCGGAAAGACTGCACGGCCCGGGCGGCGGCATCGAGTCGGCGCGGGTCCAGCCGCGCGGCCCGGATCAGTGCGGTGGCCGACCGGCCGGACGCGATGAGGTCGGTGACGATGTGTGCCAGCTGCCGTCGAAGCGGCAGGCCGACCTGGGCCTCCACTGAGCGCCAGGCGGGTTCGGCGGCGAACTCTTCAGCGTCGAGGAAGGTGGTCGCTGCGGCGAGCCAGTGCGCCGTCTGGCGCTCGAGGTCATCGACGGCGAGGCGAGCGGATGCCGCGGGGAGCGTGATCACGGTCGGTGCTTTCCCGCTTGCACCGTGACTGCGCCGCTCGGCGTGCCGCGGAAGGCGCTGCCGGAGGTGACGGACTGGAGTGACGTGCCGGGCAGCGTGCCGCGCAGCGCATCCCGCACCACGCCGAGCCCTGGTACCCCGGACAGGGTGATCGTGACGGTGACTCCGCTGGCCGGGTTCGCGGCAGCCTGCACGAATTCCGCGGCGCGTGACCTGGTCCACTCCGCCAGCACCGGCAACAGCCAGGACCGGAGCGCTCGTCGGAGCGCGGTCGCGACCGGCGGCATCAGCCGGCTGAGGGCATCGCCGGCCGACGCCTCGCTCTCGTCCCGTTCGGTGAGGATCCGCACCCGGCCGTCCCCGGAACCGAAGGAGCGCGCGGCGCTGTCGTAGGCGGTGGTGAGGGCGGGGAGCAGCGTCGCTGCCGGTCGCCCGGTGCGCACGCCCCCGGCGACCTGTTGGGCATCGGTCTCGGAGAAATACAGCGCGACCGCGATGCGGGACCCCGCGGTGTCCACCAGGATCCAGCCCTGACTCGGGGCGGTGCGCTGCGCGGCCGACCCGCCCATGGGCCCGGGGGTGGGCGTGCCGGCGGCGGTGAGCGGCTCGAGGTAGAAGAATCGCTGGCCGGCTGCGACACGCTGGCGGCTGCGCAGGAACGCTGCAGCCACGGACACGCCCAGCCCTGGCTCGCGCAGCAGAAGCCCGGCCGCCGCGGGCGTGAGCGGGTGCAGCTGGGTCGATGAGATCCGGCTGCCCGTGCGCCGGCCCCGCTCGATCGCCGCGATCCGGCGCAGCGATGTTCCGACTGTCGCCTCGAAGATCTGCAGTCGCGCCTTCATCGGTAACGAGACTCCTGCAGCGCGCAGGGTGGCCGCGAGGGTGACCCCGCCGAAGGTGGGAATGCGGTCGGCGATCGCCGCGGTCAACTCGACCTCCGGCATCCGGTTGTAGCGCCGGTAGGGCCGCGCGCTCCGGGGGCGCCGGGTCACGAACCTGCCGCCGAGCGTCGGGGCCCGGCGCAGGTTGGGCCGCACGTAGGTGTGCGGGAAGTTGGTGGCGACCGCGCGTTCGAACGCCTCGGCGGTGGCCAGCTGCATGAGGTCTTCGTCCTCGAGCACGTAGTCCTCGGTCTCGGCCAGGCGGCGCGCCGTGTCTTCGATGGTGGCGGCGAGCATGGCGGGCACGGCTTCGCGGTCTGGTTCGGCCTCGGGCTGCTCGAGCGAGACCAGGCGGAGGCCGGTATCGACGATGGCCGTGGAGAGCGGCGCGGCCACCTGGGGTCCCACCCAGCGCCCGACGAGCTTCGCGAGGTAGCCGGCCAGGAAACCGACGACACGGGGCCGGCCGACGAGGTTGATGCCCACCCTCAGGGCCCCGAGGAGCGCCGGAACGAACTGTTCGACCGCCGGGGCGATGTCTTCACCGTCGCCCGCCCGTTCGAGGGTGTCGATGAGCTGGCCGCGCGCCTCGGCCAGGGCCTCGAGCTCCCGGCTTTCGGGGGCCTCGCCGCCCTCGCCGCCGTCGCGTTCGGTGTCACCGGCGAAGGACTCGAGTTCGCCTGGTGCCCCGTCACCCACTATGCCCTCAGCGAGGGCCGCGTCGAAGGATTCGGCCAGGGATTCGACATCGGTCGCCTGGGCGGGCGAGAACGCGTAGTCCTCGCCCTCGCCCTCGGACAGGGCGTCGCGTTCGCCGGTGAGCTTGCCCGCGACCAGTCGGGCCGGAGCTCGCAGCGGTTCGGGGAGCCTCCCGATGGCGAAGGAGAGCACCCGCTTCAGAAGCGGTCGGATCAGCGCGCGCAGGCGCTGGAGTGCGATGCCGACCAGTCGTCCGGCCACGCCGCTCGCGGCCTGGGCCGCCGTCTTCACCGCGAAACTCGCGACGCTCTTCGCCTTCTTGATCAGGGAGCCGAGGAACTGCTCGCCGGCCGGCGACCCGGGTGCGGTCGCCGGGTCGAATCGGTCCAGGACCTCGTTGAGGTGATCCTGGTCGAGGGAGGCAAGATCCAGGCCGGACAGCCCGTCGACGAGCCGGTCGAGATAGTTCTCGGCCTCGAACTGGATCGGCGACAGGTGGGCGCTCGCGAGCTGCTCCTTCGCCGCTCCGGCTGACGCTGACGACTCGTCCGAGAACCGTTGTCCGACCACGTCCTCGGTTTCGGCGACGAGATCACTGAGCGCCTCGTCGAAGGCCTCGTCCCGCAGCTCGGCGAACGCCTCGCCCAGGGCGCGGTCGGTCTCGTCTGCACGATCCTCCTGGAACTCCCCTTCGTTGAAGGGGCTCAGGCTCTCCGTCCAGGGCAGGAAGCCGAGCGCTGCAGGAATGCGTGGTTCCGATACCGTCTCGGTCTCGGCGAACGGTCCCTCACCGAATGGTTGGGTCTCCCACTCCGCCTCTGCGGCCGGCTCCTGGATCGTGGACATCAGAACGCTCCGTTCCACAGCCCGGTCGACCGCCGTGCCAGGCGGCCGGGTCATCGGCTGCACGTCCAGTGCACCACCGCGGCCGTCCTCCGCCGTGTCCGGCGGCGACGTGCTGCCGTCCCTGGAGCGTCCGCAGGGCATCCGCTCGCCGTCGCCCGCGCGTCCGCGTAGCGTCGTGTCACGCGGGACCAGTGGGCCTCGTGGCCGCGTCGCCCAGCGCCGCGACCAGGGCGGCGTTCGGCGCCACCCCCAGCTCGGAGTGAAGCACCCGGCAGAAGTCGTGGAACCGGCGAGCTGCAGCGTACCGGTTGCCCTCCAGGAGATGCGCGCGGATCAGAGCGGCAGCGGCGGATTCCCGGAGCGGCTCGGCGGTCAGGGCGGCCATGCCGGCCTGTGTTGCCAGCGCATGCTGGCCGGCCGTCGCCATCGACAGGCAGGCGGCCTCGAGCGCCTGCACCCGCAGCAGATGGAAGGTCTCTTGCGCGCTGACCACCCATTCCTCGTGCCATCCGGGGAGCAGATCCACGGACAGGAGCTCGATCTCGGCGAGCGTCAGTGCGCTCCCGTCGAGCGCCCGGACGGCGATGCCGCGCGCGACCGGAAGGTCCACGACGGCGTCAATCATGAGGTCATCCGCACTGGAGAGGACCCACCCCGGAGGGGACTGCCAGAGGGCCCGGCGCAGATTCGCGCGGGCATGCGCCTCCGGCTGGTCCGGCCACAATTCGCCGGCGGCGACACCCCGCGACACCGAATCGGAGTGCAGGGCCAGGAAGACGAGGATGCGCCGGGCGGGGAGCGTCAGCGAGACAAGCGGGGAGACGCCCAGCCTTCCCACGATCGAAATGTGTCGCCTGGTGTCCGTCATCCCCGATGTCGCAGCCGGTGTTGTGCGGTGTCGGAGGACCGGGTGGTTCAGCCGGCGCTCAATCGGCTCAGTCGCGACAATCCCAACTTTGGCCAGTGGCATCCGCTACGTCAAGCACCATCTTTGGACGCAGCCTAGGCTGGGGCGATGACGAAACCGGTTCCCACCCTCACCCTCAACGACGGCCACACGATCCCGCAGCTGGGCTTCGGGGTATTCAAGGTCGACCCGCCGGCGACCACGCGCATTGTGACCGATGCGCTCGAGGTGGGCTACCGCCACATCGACACGGCGGCGGCGTACGGCAACGAGGCCGGAGTCGGCGACGCGCTGGCCAACTCGGGTATCGACCGCGCGGAACTTTTCGTCACGACGAAGTTGTACAACGACCGCCAGGGCACGCAATCCGCCTTCGACGCGTTCGACGAGAGCCTGGAGAAACTAGGCCTCGACTATGTGGACCTCTACCTGATCCACTGGCCGTCGCCCGCGCAGGACCGCTACGTCGAAAGCTGGAAGGCGCTGGAGCAGATCCAGGCCTCCGGCCGCGCCCGGTCGATCGGCGTCTCGAACTTCCTGGTGCCGCACTTGAAACGCCTCTTCGGCGAGACGGATGTCGTACCGGCCGTCAACCAGATCGAGCTCCACCCCGCCCACCAGCAGCCAGAGGTCACCGCCTTTTCCCGTGCGCACGGTATCCAGGTCGAAGCGTGGGGGCCGCTCGGCCAGGGCAAGTACCCGCTATTCGAGGCGACGGCGGTCGCCGTTGCCGCTGAGGCGCACGGCGCGACGCCAGCCCAGGTGATCATCCGCTGGCACCTGCAGACCGGCAATATCGTCTTCCCGAAGTCGAACCGGCGGGAGCGGATGGCGGAGAACTTCGACGTGCTCGGATTCGAGTTGAGCCCGTCCGAGGTGGCAGCAATCAGCGCGCTCGAGCGCGCGGGACGGGTCGGTGGCGACCCCAACACGGTCGAGTAGACGCCGACTCTTACGTCGTGTGTCGACGCGGGTGGCAACATCCGCGGGGCACGCCTAGCGTCGAACTATGTCGTACACCCTGAACGTCGTCGCCGTCTCCGGAAGCCTGCACGCGCCGTCGAAGACCACCGCGCTCGTGCGCGAGATTCTGGACGCGCTCGCCCTGGAGCTCGCGATCGACGTGCACCTGATCGAACTCAGCCAGGTCGGCCGCGACTTCTCCGGCGCACTGAACCGCGGCGAACTCTCCGCTCTGGCCGAGAACGAGCTGCAGAAGATCGAGGGAGCCGACCTCCTGATCGTGGCATCCCCGGTCTATCGGGCCTCGTTCACCGGGCTGTTCAAGCACGTGTTCGATTTCGTGGACCAGTACGCCCTCGTCGACAAGCCGGTGCTGCTGGCGGCCACCGGCGGCAGCGACCGGCACGCGCTGATCCTGGAACACCAGTTCCGCCCGCTGTTCAGCTTCTTCCAGGCGCTCACCCTCCCGCTCGGGGTCTACGCCAAGGACTCCGAATTCACCGACTACCGGGTGAGTGACGACGCGCTCCGGGGACGGATCAGCCTGGCGATCTCACGCGGGCTGCCGCTGGTGCGTGCGAGCCTCCCCACCGGCCTGTTCGCCGATTCCTCCGCCGTCGTCTGGTAGCAATCACGCCGCCCGGCGTGGGGGCAGGCGAGGGGCCGACCTGTGAAGGCTTAGATTTGAGGTGACGGATGCGCCGACGCGCGTCGGACAGCGGACCAGGCAGGAGCGCGGATGAACCCGATCGAGTGGTTGTTCGATGCGCAGCTGCACATCGGCGGCCAGGTCATCCTGTGGCGTGAGGTGATCGGCAACCTGTTCGGGCTGGCCAGCGCACTTGGCGGGATGCGCCGCAAGGTGTGGGCCTGGCCGGTGGGCATCATCGGCAATGCGCTGTTGTTCACGGTTTTCCTGGGCGCGGTGTTCCACACGCCGAACCCGATCAACCTCTACGGGCAGGCGGGCCGACAGCTGATGTTCATCGCCGTCTCGGTGTACGGCTGGTGCCAGTGGCGCTCGTCCCGGAACTCAAGCGTCCAGGTCGCTGTCGCGCCGCACTGGGCCGGCGGGCGCAACCGTCTCTTCCTGGTGCTCGGCATGGTCGCCGGCACCCTGATCCTCACCCCGATCTTCCGGGGTCTCGGCTCGTTCGAACCGGTCTGGGCGGATGCCTGGATCTTCACCGGGTCGCTGCTGGCCACCTACGGCATGGCGAAGGGCTGGACCGAATTCTGGCTGATCTGGATCGCCGTTGACATCGTCGGCGTGCCCCTGCTGGTCAGCGCCGGATACTATGCCTCGGCCCTCTTGTACCTGTTCTACGGCGGGTTCACCCTGGTCGGCTTCCTGGTCTGGATGCGCGTGCAACGCCGGCGCACAACGCTGGTGGCGCAGGAACTCACAGGCGGTTGATCGGCGGCGGTTGGTCACGCCGGGCCAGAGGCGGGTAGGTCTGGGCGCGGAAGCTCCCGTCCCGATCCCAGGTCACCCGCACGGTGACCGTGGAGGACAGTTCGTCGGCGTCGTTCGTCACCCCGCGAAGCGTGCTCTGCACCCACGCACCGTGCTGCACGAGTTGCGGCAGGTCGCTGCAGGTGCTGACGGTCAGTTCCGAACCAGACCTCAGGAACAGGCAATACTCGCCCGCGGCGTTGCGCGCGACATACACCTGGTAGCCCACGTGGTAGGCGTCCAGGGCGATCGGTCGGATGCTCCCCGGCTCGATACCCGGTCCAAGATTCGGCACCACGCCCTCGGGGAATATCGACGGCCGGAGGAACACCTGGAGCACAGTGCCCGTGGGACCGGACTCGCCCGTCCCGCCGGCGCCCGAACCGGCGTGGGCGCCGCGGGTCTGGGGGTAGCCGGCCGGGGCCTCGGAGCCGGCGGACGCATCCGTCGATTCCGGCTCACCCTGGAGCGCCTGGATTCCGAGCGCCGCCAGGATGCCGAGGATCGCCCCGGCGGCGGCCAGGAGCAGCGAATGAGCGTGGTGCCGGGGAGGGTCGGGTTGACCGGGCTGGCCGTCGTCCGGGTATCCGGCGGAGGGATCGGCGACAGGATGCGCGGAGGGTCGGTCGGCGTGCCGTCCGACCGGCGGCTCCGCAGGGTCTGTGGCCCAGTCGCCGAACCGGTCAAGGACCGCGTCCAGGTCGGCGCCGTCACGGGCGAGTTCCTCGGCGAGGGCGATCAGCTCCGCGGCTTTGCCTGCCCGCTGACCTGACGCGGCTGAATCGGCGGATTTCGAGAACACGGCGTCCTGCAGCGGGCGAAGCGCAACGGCGGGGTCCGGCACGCCGGCCGGGGTCGGCGCCAGCGGATGGGCGCGCCACCAGAGGGCGTCCCCCAGGTCATGCCGCCCGCGATACGCGGCGCGGAGGTTCATGAGCACGGTGGCATCCGTTTGCGCGGTCTCCCAGAGGCGACGTGCGAGACGGGCCTGCGCCGTGGTTCCGCGAGTCACGTCCTCTCCGTCGCCTGGTTGAACGCTCACGGGAAGAGGGGTTCGAAATGGGCGGTGAAGACGCCGTTACGGTTCCACTCGATGCTCGCGCTGAGGGGATTGAAGGGTTGCGGGTACGCGCTTCCCGGGTCTTCCGGCACGACGACAGCTTGTAGGCGCAAGCCGCGGCGCTCGATGCTGGCCCGGGACGCGCAGGCCACGTCGGTTTCATCCTTGGGCTGCTGCAGGACGAGGCAGTAGGTGCCGTTGGCGCGCTGCGCCGCGAACAGGTGGAATCCCACCCGTGCTGCGGCAACGTGCGGGATGCTCCGAATCGTGAGCGGCCGGAATTCCGGCCCGAGCACGGGAGCGACCCCGGTCGTGAACTCGGCTGGTGCGTCGAAGATCCGGAACGGATCCTCGTGAACGGCCGGTATGGAGTCGGCCCCGGCCCGGCCCGCCGCGGCGGAGGGGTTGGAATTCGGGGGACCGGGACTCAGGGCGCCGCCCATCCCGCCGGTCATCGCGAGGATGCCTGTCATGACCATTCCGCCGACGAGGGCTCCTCCGGCCATCAATTTCGCGGCCGCGCGCCTGCCTTGCGCACCCGCGCGTGCCACGCCCCGGCGACGAGGACGCCGATCCACCGACCGCCCTGGCGCACTCGAGTGCCCGGGCTGACCGTAGTGTTGGAAGAGCCGGAGGACCGTGTCGAGTGCGGCGGCGTCGCCGGCCAGGTCGCTGGTGAGGGCACGGAGCTCCTGGCCGTGTGGGGGAGCGCGCACCGCACGGCGGCTGACCGGGTCAAGGAACTCGATGAGCGGTTCGCTCAGCGAACGGCGGGAGTAGACCTCGGCCAAAAGCTCGGGCAGGACGGTCGCCGGATCCGGTCGACCACCCGGGGAACGGGTCGACGGATGTGCTCGCCACCAGAGGGCGTCGAGCACGTCATGTCGCCCGCGATAGGAGGCGCGCAACTCGCCCCGCAGATGCACATCAGTTTGCGCGTCTGTCCACAAGCGCTGCGCCAACTCTGTCCCGGGCACGAGCCGGTACTCTCCTGACCTGCAGCATAGTCCCCCGGCGGAATCGACGGTAGGAGCAGAATGGGACCATGCCGAATCGCCTCGCTGATGCGATCAGTCCCTACCTGCGCTCCCATGCTGACAATCCGGTCGACTGGCACCAGTGGGGCACCGAGGCGTTCGCGGAGGCGGCCGAGCGAGACGTCCCAGTCCTCGTGTCCATCGGGTACTCGACGTGCCACTGGTGCCATGTGATGGCGAGGGAGAGCTTCAGCGATCCGGCGCTCGCCGCATACCTGAACGAGCGGTTCGTGAGCATCAAGGTGGACCGCGAGGAGCACCCGGACGTCGACTCCAGCTACCTCGCCGCCGCCGGCGCATTCACCGAGAACCTGGGCTGGCCGTTGAACGTCTTCGTGACCCCGGAGGGTAAGGCCTTCTACGCCGGCACCTACTTCGCTCCGCAACCGCTGGTGGGACGCCCGTCGTTCGGCCAGGTGCTCGAGGCTGTGACGGACGCCTGGACCAGCCGCCGCGGGGAGGTCACGGAGATCGCCGACCGGCTGGCGACGGCACTCGTCGCCGTGGGCCGCGCTCCGGTTGACGCCGCGGAACACGCCGGCGTCGCCCCGCCGGCCGTTGCCCTGCCGGACGACGCCGCACTGGCGCGCACGGTGGCCGAACTGTGGGCCTACGAAGACACGACCTACGGTGGTTTCGGTGGAGCACCCAAGTTCCCGGCGGCGCCGACGCTCGGCTTCCTGCTCGAGCGGCCTGACGGCCGGGAGCTCGCCCTGCGCACACTCAAGCGGATGGGCGCCTCGCCGCTGCGCGACCCGGTCGAAGGCGGGTTCTTCCGCTACGCGGTCAACCGGGATTGGAGCGACCCGCACTACGAACGGATGCTATACGACAACGCCCAACTCCTCGGCCTGTACACGCGCGCCTGGGTCTACAGCGGTGAACAATGGGCTCGTGCGGTCGCCGAGGGCATCGCCGGTTTCCTGACCGACGTGATGCGCATGCCTGGCGGCGGCTTTGCGAGCGCCCAGGACTCGGAGAGCACGGTCGACGGACGTCGCACCGAAGGCGGCTACTACGCGCTCGAGGAAGAGGACCGGGCCGCCCAGGCGCCACCGGCGCGCGACGAGAAGATCCTCACCGGCTGGAACGGACTGGCCGTCCAGGCCCTGGCCCGCGCGGGTTTCACCTTCGACGCGCCAGAACTCACGGCGGCAGCCCGTCGAGCGGCCGACTTCCTGCTCCACCAGCACCAGGGGCCAGACGGGACCCTGGTCCGCGCCTCGATCGGGGACCGCACGTCCGCCGCGCAGGCCACCCTGGAGGACTACGGCATGTTCGCATCGGGCCTCCTCGAACTTGCCCTGGCCACCGGCGACGCCGGTTACGCCACCGCGGCGCGCCGGTTGGTTGACAGCACACTAGCGGCAGCCACCGACACGGCGCCCCGGGTCACACCGCCGTTCGGAACGCCGAACGGCGCCGACCCGGTGCTCGCCGCGCAGGGCCTGGCGATCGCGCTCGACCCGTCAGAGGGTGCGTATCCGTCGGGGCTCACGGCGACGGCCGATGCCGCCCACACGCTGTTCCTCCTGACCGCCGACCACCGGTACCTGGCCGCTGCCCACACGGCGATGGGGTTGCTCGGTCCGCTCGCACCCACGAGACCACTGGCTTTCGGTGCCGCCCTGCGACTGATGGCACGGCTGGCCGCACCGATCGAGCAGCTGGTCGTCGTCTCGCCCGACGGGGCCGGCGACCACCCGCCTGACCCGGTCGGGCTGGTCGCGGTCGCCCGCCAGTATGCCGGCAGCGTGGTCGCATCCGTCACCGCTGAACAGGCCCGCATGTTCGCCGACGCGGGATTCGAGCTGTTCGCCGAGCGTCCCAGCCGCGACCACGTGCCGACCGCCTACCTCTGTCACGATTTCGTGTGCCGACTGCCCGTCACAGACCCGGCGAGCCTCCGCGAGGCAGCCGCCACCGCCTAGCAGGGCGACCACTCGCGGCCTTCTGGCCGTGCCCCAATCGGCTCGAGTGTCGACTTCCCGCCCGCGCAAGGCCACACTGGCGTCATGGTGGTCGAGATCAAGCGCGTGTATGAGCCGGCAGTACCGGGCGACGGATGCCGCATCCTCGTCGACCGGATCTGGCCGCGAGGCATCTCCAGAACCAACGCGCACGTCGAGGAATGGCTGAAGGACGTCGCGCCGAGCACCGAACTGCGCACCCGGTTCGGCCACATCCCCGACCGGTTCGACGACTTTGCCGACCGCTACCGCGCCGAGCTCCAGGAGAAGCCGGCCACCGTGGACGCGCTCGCCCACCTGCGCGAGCGCGTCGCCGAGAACAACGCCTCGAACACTCCCACCACTTTGGTCTACAGCGCCAAGGACACCCGGCACAACCAGGCGCGGGTGCTCGCGGACTACCTCAACGACACGGCGAACACGCCTCGCTGACCGGCGGCTGGTCCCCACGATGGAGCCGGGGAACAGTAGCATCGAGCCACACGACCTGCCTCCCCTGAAAGGACGAACCATGGTTCCCGAGATCAACATCTGGGCCGTTCTGCTCGCCACCGTGTCCAGTATGGTTGTCGGCGCGATCTGGTATGCCAAGCCGGTCTTCGGCAGCTATTGGATGCGCGCCGTCGGGCACGACGAGGAGAGCATGCGCAGGGGTGCGGCGTTGCCGCTCATCGTAACCGTCGTCGTGAGCCTCATCACCGCCTGGGTGCTCGCCGGCTCCGCCGCCATCGCACAGAACTTTTACCATGGCAGCTTCCTGGCCAACACACTGCTGACCGCGCTGATCCTCTGGGGCGGCTTCACCGCTGCCCGAATGATCACGCACGATGCGTTCGACCGCCGGCCGAGTGGTCTCACCGTGCTCAACATCGCGCACGAACTGGTGACGTTGCTGATCATGGCCCTGATCATCGGCCTGTTCGGGATCAGCGCACTCTGACCTCGCCGCGTCGCACCCCTCGCTCGCGACACCTGCAATACGACGCCCCTCGGAGTACACAGCAAAGCGACGTACACTGAAGCAAGCGCCTCTCACCTTCGGCCAGCTGACCAGCCCTCAGCGCCGAAAGCACAAGCAGCGCGGGCGTCCGCGAAAGCGGACGCACTCACCGGGGTCCGACGTGGTTACCTCACGAACAGGTGACCCGATTTCCCGAGGAGGATCATGGCAATAATCGATCGATCGAACGCATCAGGCGAACTCCGTCCCGAATCCATCGCCGGCGCCCCGCAGACGGCGGACGGCGAGGCGTACGACCCGACCGGTGACCGGCAGGCGGATGCCTCCATCACCCTGGACACCGCCGCGATGCCGCTCCTGTCGTTGAGCCGCGAACCGGAGCTCGTCCTGGTCACCCCGGATGCCCGCACTCGCCGCTTCGACCGCGACGACGTCGTCGTGCGTAAAGGCGAGATCGCGCTGATCAACGGTCACTTCACGCCGCAGGAGTCCATGATCAAGGACCTGCTGGCGGTGCGAGGCGCCCTGGAACGTGCCGACATAGACTTCCTCCTGGTCCGCGGCGACGGCGGCCGGCCGGTCATCGCGGTCGACCGGAAGGGCCGCAAGAAGCTCTCCAAAGTCCTGGCCGAAGCGTTCGCGAATGAGCCGTTCTACCTGCGCCCCCTCGATCTAGCCACCGGCAAGCCCGGCCAGCCGGCCCTCCTCGCCGACGGTGGCCTGCAGTTGCACCGGAAGGCATCCGTTTTCCGGGTCTACCGGCCCCGGATCGAACCGATCGGCCGGCTGCGCTATGGCGCGGAGACGGCGTTCCAACTGGAGCTCTGGCGTTTCGGCGACGAGGAGATCATCGCCCCCGTCGTCAACGCGCTCATGCGCACCCGGCTGCCGCGTTCGGAGGCCCGTGAAACCTCGGTCGAGCTCTACGGCCACTCCTGGCGCACACTGCAGAACATGTTCGACGACCTGGCCAGCGACATCAGCTTCGACATCGACCTCGTGTTCTCCTGGGTCGACGGGTCGTCCACCGACTTCCAGCGCGAGCGCGCCAAGCGCATGGAGGCCTACGTCGTGGGCGAGGGCGACGAGTCGGAGGCGCGGTTCCGTCAGATCGACGAACTCAAATACGCGCTGCGCAGCGTGTACCTGTTCGCGCCGTGGGTGCGGCGGATTTTCATCGCCACCGACTCGCCGGCCCCGGCCTGGCTGGCCGACCACCCGCGGGTCACGCTGATGCGGAGCGCCGACTTCTTCACCGACACCAGCGCTCTGCCGACGCACAATTCGCACGCCGTCGAAAGCCAGCTGCACCACATCCCGGGACTGGCCGAGCACTTCCTGTATTCCAACGACGACATGTTCTTCGGGCGTCCCGTTGGACCTGAGCTGTTCTTCTCGCCGGGCGGCGTGACGAAATTCATCGAGGCATCCACTCGCATCGGGCTGGGCGAGAACGACCCGTCGCGGAGCGGTTTCGAGAACGCGGCCCGGGTGAACCGGGCCCTGCTGCGGCAGCGGTTCGGGAAGGTCACCACCCGTCACCTCGAGCACACCGCGGCTCCGCTGCGGAAGAGTGTGCTCCAGGAGATGGAGCGTGAGTTCCCCGAGGACTTCGCCCGCACCGCGGCGAGCCGCTTCCGCTCCGCGACCGACATCTCGGTCACGAACTCGTTCTACCACTACTACGCGCTGATGACCGGCCGAGCGGTCGCCCAGACCCAGGCGCGCTCGATGTACGTCGAAACCACCCTGCGGGTGGCGCTGCGGCAGATGAAACGGCTCGGCAAGCGTCGTGACCAGGACATGTTCTGCCTCAACGACGGCAGCTTCCCCGAGATCTCCGACGACGTGCGCCGCACCGCGGTCACCGAGTTCCTCGAGCGATACTTCCCGTTCCCGGCGCCGTGGGAGCACGAGTTCCAGGACCAGCGCAACCAAGCCCTGGCCGAACGCCAATTCGCCAGGCAGGCGTCGATCTCGGGTTCGGTCAGTGCAGAACTCGGATCGGGCGGGTCATGGGTGGCTCCCGGTATGCCGGAAGCGTACCCGCCGGCCTGATTTGCGTGCCCGCGGCCGCGAGGCGGCGCTGGCTCTCATCCGGATCGATGTAGTCGAGCGCCGGGTAGGAGCCGAGCGGCACCACGGAGTGCAGCACCGTGTCAGGGTAGACGTGCACGAGGTTGAATGCGCGGGCGCCGTCACGGCCGCGGGTGCCGCCGACCGGCACGTTCAGGTCCTGGGTGTAGCAGGTCGCCGAGGCGACCGACACGGGAATCCCGGCGAATGTCGCGGTCGACGAGTAGTGCAGGTGCCCGGCGATGATGCTGCGCACATCGGTGCCGCGCAGGACCTGGGCCAGTTGAGCCTGGTCGCGCAACTCAACGGATGCCGCCAGGTCAAGCACGCTCGGCACCGGCGGGTGGTGCATGGCGAGGATGGTCCCATCCGGGGCCGGCACGGCCAGTTCGCTCGCCAGCCAGTCCAGTTGTTCCGGACTGACCTCGCCATGGTGGTGGCCGGGTACGGAAGAGTCCAGCGTGATGACGCGCAAGCCGTTGATGTCCTGCACGTCGTCGATGGGGTTCGTCGTCGGCAACTCGTCGAGCAGGTTCGCGCGGAACGCCGCCCGGTCGTCGTGGTTGCCCATCACCCAGATCACCTGGGCGCCCAGCCTCTCCGCGGCCGGCTCGACGATCTCGCGCAAGCGGTCGTAGGCGCCCGGCTCACCACGGTCCGCGAGGTCGCCGGTGAAGACGATGGCCTCGGGGCGCCCGCCGGAGGCTTCGAGCTCGTCGAACAATTCGGCGAGGTGCCTGGTGCTGTCCACGGCACCGTACAGCCGGTTTTCACCAGCGAGGAGGTGCGTGTCACTGAGGTGGAGAAGGAAATGGTCCGGCCGGGGATACTCGGCCGTTCGGTTGCTCACGGAGCTTCCATTCGTTGGTAAGTACGCACTCTGCGGCGCGCGCACTAACGGTACTAACCATTATTCGATCATGCCTTTATGAACATTGAGTGTACGCCACGCCCCACTACGGGGGCTGGCAGGTGTCGAGCCTGCCGCGACGCATCGCGGCAGGCTCGCTGGCGGCACCCGGTCTACTTCGTGATCTGGTGCTCGCCCTCCTTCACCGTCACCGTGTTCGCTTCAGCGCTTGAGGTGACCTCGATCTTGCGCGGCTTGGCCTTCTCGGTCACCGGGATCGAGACGCTGAGCACGCCGTTGTCGTAGCTCGCGGCGATCTTCTCGATGTCGATTCCCTGGCCCAGGTTCAGCTGGCGCAGGAACGACCCGGCCTGGCGTTCCCGGGTGAGCCACTTCACACCCTCATGGTTCGCGAGGGTGCGCTCGGCACGGATGGTCAGCAGCTGGCCGTCCACATCGATGTCGACGGAACCCGGGTCGATGCCGGGGAGGTCTGCGCTCAGGATGTAGACGTCGCCCTCTCGGTAGAGATCCATCGGCATCAGGCGGGGCCCACGCGAGTCCATCAACGCGCCGGCGATGCGGTCGAGGTCACGGAACGGGTCGAAATTCATGGCCATTGTTGTACTCGCTTTCTTCGGGCCGACCGGCCCGACTCGCACTCGTTTAGAGAGTTGAGTCGAGGTGACTCAACTGTGATTAATTTAGCACTCGTCGATCGAGAGTGCCAAGTATGCTTGCACAACACACCGTTAGCCCTGAGCGAACACCAGAGCCGGGTCCTCGCTGGCCCCGCCCGCGACCGGCACGACCTGGAAAACTGGAGGAGCGGCATCCGCTCGCACCTGTCTAGGCTGGGCGCATGGCACGCTACGTTCGCTTCGACAAGTTCGGTGGCACCGAGGTTCTGCGCGTCGTCGACGATGAGCCGATCCAGGCCGGTCCGGGTGAGGTCCGGGTACGGGTGCACAGTGCCGGCCTGAACATCGTCGACTGGAAGATCATGAACGGCGGCCCGGCTGCCGCGCGGTACAACGCCACACCGCCATGCGGGAACGGGAACGACTTCGCCGGGGTGGTGGACCAGGTGGGCAACGGCGTCACAGGCATCGACGCCGGCGATCGGGTGTTCGGCGGCAAGCGGATGTGCGCGCAGGCCGACTTCGTGGTGACGGACCCCGACACGCTCCTCCGGATGCCGGACGCACTCGATTTCGACACCGCAGGATGCCTCGACATCGCCGGGCGCACGGCATGGGCCAGCGTGCACTCGCTGGGACTCGGCAGTCACGACACTGTGCTGGTGAGCGCGGCGGCCGGCGGCGTCGGCGTGCTCGCTGCCCAGCTGGCGCTCCGCACCGGCGCCCGGGTCATCGGCACGGCGAGCCCGGCCAACCACGAATTCCTGCGCAGCATCGGGGTGATCCCGGTGGAATACGGCGAGGGCCTCGTCGACCGGCTTCGGAAGGTCGCGCCGCGCCTCACCGCGGCACTCGACAACCACGGTCCGGCGACGATCGACGCCGCCCTGAAACTGGGCGTGCCAGGGAACCGGATCAACACCATCGCCGCCCGCGGCCACAAAGAGGACGCCGGGATCACCAACATCGGCGGTGCGGACGCGACCTCAGGCGACCTGGGCGTCGTTGCCGCGTTGGTCGCCTCTGGCGAGATCGTGCTCCCGATCGACACCGTGTATCCGCTGGAGCGCGTGCGAGACGCGTACGGCCACCTTGCTCGTGGACATCTTCGCGGGAAGATAGTTCTCGCCCTGGTCTGAAACAACCCCTTGCGATCGACGCGAATCGGCGTAGATTAACGATCAACACCGGATGCGAATCCGATGAGAAGGGCCCGGGAGCCGATGAAGCTGCCGGGTCCTTCGCTATGTCGGGAGGGTCTCCCAGCAGCCTGTGCGAAGGTGGAAGGGTGCGTGCCCACCCGATGATCCGTCCTCTTGTCTTCCTCCTGGCCGCATCCGCTTCGGTCGCGGTGTTCATCGTGCTCTACCTGTTCTTTGTTCGCACGCACGACGGACAGCTCGTGGACCAGCTCGCGTACGACGGCGCCGAGTTCGGCCGGCGCAGCGTGGCGCCCTTTGCGCAGCAGTTGCTCGACGCCCTGCCGACGGTGTCCGGCGTCATCGGAGTCGTGCTGACCATCGTCGTCGCGCTCGTCCGCCGCAACTGGCTGGGACTCCTGATCGCTTTCGGAGCCGCGGGCGCGGCGGCGGCGACCACCCAGCTGCTGAAATATGTGATCCTCAGCCGTCCCGACTTCGGCGTCGAGGGCTATGCAGGCAACTCATTCCCGTCCGGGCATACAACGGTCGCGGCCGCGTCGGCGCTCGCGGTGTTCCTCGTCTCGAGCCCCCGATCACGACCGACTGTCGCGGCCTGGGGGACAGCGTTCACCGTCCTGGCCGGAGTCTCGACGCTGGCCAACCAGTGGCACCGCCCCAGCGATGTGGTCGCGGCGCTGCTGGTGGTGGCCTTCTGGGGCTGCGCCGGCGGCCTCGCCTTGAGCCTGTTCGGCCGACAGGCTGCGGGCGCCGCGCCCCGTCGCACGGGCGTCGTCCGGTGGTGGATCGCCGTGCCCTTCCTCTTGGTCTCCCTGGTGGCATTCCTGATCACCTTCCAGAGCGCCTCCACCGCGAACGATTCGCCGAACACAGTGATCGCCTACGTCGGCGGCGCGACGGCGATCATCGCGTCGGGATTCACCCTGGCCCTGCTGGCGACCCGCACCTTTTCGCGGCTGCCATAACCGCCGTCACTGTCCGTGCGATGCGCCGACGCGGCATCCGTCGTTGCGCCTGCACGTTGAATGAGAATAGGTGTTGTCAGACGAGGGTGCGTGCAACACTGGCCCTATGGCCGTCACGTTGCGAGCGCTCCAGACCGTAGTTCCTCCGACAATTCTGATCCAGGACCAGGTGCGCGACGTGTTCGCCGCCCAGCCAGACCTCAGTCGCCTCGCCCAGCGACTGGTCTCCACGTCGTTCAACATGTCCGGCATCGAGAAGCGTCATACGGTGATCGAGGAACTGACCCTCGATGCCGACGGCGCCCACCCGCAGTTCTTTGATCCGGTGAGCCGGCTGCTGCTCATACCGAGCACTCGGGTGCGGAACGAGTTGTACATCGTCGAGGCGACGAAGCTGTTCGTCGAAGCCGGGCGTCGGGCCCTCGCCGCCTGCCCGGGCGTTGACGCGGCGGACATCACCCACGTGGTGACGGTGTCCTGCACCGGTTTCTACGCTCCCGGGCCGGACTACATGCTGGTGCGGGAGCTCGGGCTGAACCCCTCGACGCAGCGCTACCACCTCGGATTCATGGGCTGCTACGCGTCGATGCCGGCGCTCCGCATGGCCAAGCAGTTCGTCGAGGGCGACCCGAACGCGGTCGTCCTCATCGTTAGCGCAGAGTTGTGCTCACTGCACCTGCGCACCTCCAGCGACCCGGACACCATCGTTGCGTCGTCGCTGTTCGCCGACGGGGCGGCCGCTGGGATTGTGAGCGGCCGCGCGCTGGCGCCGGGCGAGACAGCGCTGAGCCTGGATCACTTCGAGACCGTGATCACCCCGGTCGGCGAGGGCGACATGGCCTGGAAGATCGGCGATGAAGGCTTCGAGATGGTGCTGAGCAGCTACGTTCCGCACATCATCGACGACCACATCGAAGGGGCCCTGGCCCCGTTGTTGGCCCGTGACCGCCAACTGTGCGAGCTGCTCGACCGGGACGGAACCCTGCCGGCGTCGCGACACGCGCCGCCGGAGCCGGGGGAGGAGCCGGGACTGGGGTCAGGGCTGGAGCCAGGGTCGGAGTCAGACCCGGTGTCGCTGCCGGTGTCAGTGGGTGCGGATACCGTGAGCGGTGATGGACCGAATGACGGAACACTCACCGGGTCCCTCGCGGCGGACGCGGGGGCATCCGTTGCCCTGCTCGCGAAGCCCCTGAACGTGGCGATCGAGCATTGGGCGATTCACCCGGGCGGGCGCAGCATCCTCGACAAGACCGAGGCGAAGCTGCGGCTGAGCGAAGAGCAATTGCTGCCCTCGCGGGAGACGCTGCGGCAGTACGGCAACATGTCCAGTGCCACCGTGCTGTTCGTGCTCAAGGCGATACTCGACGGGACGGCGACCGAAGCCGACCAGCGCGTCTGTGCGATGGCCTTCGGACCGGGCCTGACGGTCGAGACCGCGCTGATGACCGTCACCGCCGGGTAGGACCGCATGGTGCGCGCCGCTGCGCGGCCGGAGGTGTGGCGGCCGCTGGCGTCGGGCTCGCTGGTGTCGCGTGACGCCATGCTCACCGAAAGCATGGACAGCCCGGATTGCGACCCGGAGCTGTTGCGCCGCACCTACGCGCAATTCCGCTTCGTGAATCCGTTCGTGTCGGGCTGGCGGGCCATCTACCGTCGGGATATCCGGGCGCGGCTGTCGACGACACGGCCGTCCACCCTGCTCGATGTCGGCTCCGGCGGCGGTGACGTGTCCCGGGCGCTGGCCCGCTGGGCGGCCCGCGACGGCCTGCGCCTCACGGTGATCGGCATCGATCCGGATGCCAGGGCCCACGAGTACGCGACCAGTGGGCCGCCGATGCGTGGCCTGTCGTTTCGTCGGGCGTTCAGCTCGGAGCTCGTCGCCGAGGGAGCACGCTTCGACTTCGTGGTGTCGAATCACGTCCTGCATCACCTCACCGCCGCCGACCTTGGCGGCCTGCTCTTCGATTCGGAACGCCTGTGCGCGCAGGGGGGTCGGGCGCTGCACGCCGACATCGCCCGCAGTCGTTTCGCCTACCTCGGGTTCGCGCTCGTAACCTGGCCGTTCTTCCATCGCTCCTACATCCGCGCAGACGGGCTCTCGTCCATCCGCCGGAGCTACACGGTTGCCGAACTGCGGGCGGCAGCACCCCGAGGGTGGCAGGTGACCCCCGGGTTGCCGTCGCGGCTGGTGCTGCGCTGGTCGGCGGTGACGTCGGCAGCGACTTCGGCAGCGACGTCGGCAGCGACGTCGGCAGCGACTGCGGTGGCTACGGCGGCGCCATCAGCCGCGACGTCGGCGGCGGCAGACTCGGCGCGGGATGCTTGACGTCGCGATCGTCGGGGGCGGCCCGGTGGGCATGTTCCTCGGCTGCCTCCTCGCGACCCGGGGCCTGGACGTGCGCGTGTTCGAGCAGCGCACCGAGCCGTCGATGCGCTCGCGGGCCATCGGCATCCACCCGCCGTCGCTGGCTGCCCTGGACCAGATCGGTGTCGCGGAGCAATTGCTGGGGCGGGCAGTGCAGATCCGCGACGGTGAAGTCTGGTGCGACGGCCACCGCATGGGCCGTCTTTCCTTCGAGAAGGCGGCCCCGCGGTTCCCGTTCGTCGTCGCCCTGCCGCAATTCGTGACCGAGGCCTTGCTTGTGGAGCGGTTCGAGGAGCTGGTGCCCGACGGACTTCGCCGCGGGGTCGCCGTGACGCACGTGAGGGAGCTCGACGGCGGGGCGGAGCTCGTCACCGCGGATGGTGGAACCATCGAGGCACGTTTCGTGGTGGCCGCGGATGGCGCGCGAAGTGTGATTCGCCAGGCGGTCGGCATCCGGTGGCGCCAGCTCGGGCGCCGGGAAACATACCTCATGGCCGACTTCCCCGATGTCGCCGGGCTCGTCGATCCCGCCCCCGGCCCCGCCCGCGCAGGGACTGGGGTCGCCGCTGCCGCTGCCGCTGCCGCTGCCGCTGCCGCTGCCGCTGCCGCTGCCGCTGCCGCTGCCGACGCCGACTCGGCCGGACGCCCAGCCGCGGCCACCCGGTCCGAATCCGTTCCGGCGGACCCCGCCTCCGGCGCGAAGACTGGAGTCACCGACCCCGCTGCCGGCGCCGACTCGGCCAGACGCCCAGCCGCGCCCACCCGGTCCGGATCCGTTCCGGCGGACCCCACCCCCGGCGCGAAGCGGGTCACCACCGCGGTCCTGTACTTCGAACGCGGCGGGGTAGTCGAGTCGTTTCCGCTTCCCTCCGGTCGCCGCCGGTGGGTGGCCATGACCGACGAGCTGCTGACGGAGGCGGGCCCGGACGACCTGGCCGACATCATCCGTGCGCGCACTGGCATCGACCTGCCGCCGTCCGTCGACGTGCCCAGCCCGTTCGTGGTGCAGCAGCGGCTGGCGGAGCGGATGGTGGCGGGACGGGTCGCCCTCATCGGCGATGCCGCACATGAGATCAGCCCGATCGGCGGCCAGGGAATGAACCTCGGCTGGCTTGATGCCGTCGCCCTGGCTCCGGCGCTGGCCGCAGCGCTGGCCGACCCGACCGTGGCAGACTCCGCGCTCGGTGAGTTCGAGCGGCGGCGACGGCGAGCCGCATGGATGGCCTCCCGGCAGGCTGCGTTCAACATGACGATGGGCCGGCCGTACCGAGGCGGGAGGCTGCGGGCCCGCAACGGACTCGTGCGTACCCTCGCCCTACCGCCCACCCGGTCTGTGCTCGCCCGAGCCTTCACCATGCGCTGGCTGTAGGGTCCAGGCGGACCACGGGAACCGGCTCTCGCCGACCGCCCGTGGCCAGGAGCGACGGGGCCGGGAGCTACGGTGGCCAAGTCAGGAGATTCTTGAGCGGCGACGCCCGGTGCCCGCCCCGAAGGCCTCATCTGTGCCGGTCGTCGCCCCGACACTCCGTAAATCCCCTGAGCTGGCCCCGGAGTGCTGCGCATAACTCCTGCTATTGGGGTCGGCCCGAGCCCGCCTTCCGCCATTTGCCGCGGAATTGGGCCGGGCAGCCGAGCAAAGAGCAGGAGTTATGCGTCGCGGTGGGGGTATCCCTCACGCAGCCGTGTGGATCGGTCAACGAGATCGGTGCAGTTGAATGGATCAGTGACCTCCACCCTGATCGACCAGCTCCGCACCGACCTGACCGCCGCGAACTACTCGGTGGCGGCGCTCACCGGGCTTTGGGGCGTCGACGCGGATGCCGCCCTGCACCGCAACCAGCGGGTCCCGGCACTGCGGGCGCTCGCGGCGCTTCGCGAGCGCCGCGGAGGCGCGGAACCGACGGCGACCCTCGCCCAGCTGTTTGTGCTCGGACTTCCGGCCGCCCGGAGCGATCTCGAAGCCGCCCTTCCCACGCTGGGAGCGGCGGGCGCGGAGCGCCTCGGGCTCGTATCGCCCGACGTCACCTGCTCCGCGGACCTCAGCCGCTCGGCCGACCCCACCCGCTCTGCCGACCCCAGCCGCTCTGCCGAACCCACCAACTCCGCATCCGTGCGCCCGCTGCTCGACCTGCGCCCCTACAGCTTCATCGATGCGCACGGGGCCGGCAGCTGGTGGATCGCCTCCGACCTCGGCGAACTGGCGCTCGGCCATCCCCTCGGCGAAAGCCACGTCCTCGGCGTCGGCGGTGCTTCCCTCACGCTGTCCGGGCTGATGATTCCGACACCGGTGAGATCGGCCCTCGACCTCGGCACCGGATGCGGCATCCAGGCCATGCACGCCGCCCGCCACGCCGACCGGGTCGTCGCCACCGACATCTCCGAGCGCGCCCTCGAGCTGGCAGCCCTCAACGCCGAGCTGAACGGCATCCGCAACATCGAGTTCCGCCTCGGCAGCCTGTACGAACCGGTCGCGGGGGAGCGCTTCGACCACATCATCTCCAACCCGCCGTTCGTGATCACCCCGCGCGCCGAGGGTGTGCCGAGCTACGAGTACCGCGACGGCGGCATGGTCGGCGACGCGCTCGTTGAGGCCGTGGTGCGGGATGCCGGTGCCCACCTCACGCCCGGCGGCATCGCCCAGCTGCTTGGCAATTGGGAGTACACAACGGATGTCTCGGGCCGGCCCGTCGACGCCTTCGGCCGCTTGCGTGGCTGGTTGGACGCCTCTCCGACTGGACCGCTTGACGCGTGGATCATCGAACGTGAGGTGGAGCTGCCGACCGAGTACGCCGAGACGTGGATCCGCGACGGCGGTACCCGCCCGGACACGCCCGACTTCGATCGGATGTACAACGCCTGGCTCGACGATTTTTCCGCCCGAGGGGTGCGCGAGGTCGGCTTCGGCTACATGTTGCTGCGTCGTCCCTTCGTGGTCGCCTCCGCCCTGGACGGCGGCACCGCCCTGGACGGCACCCCCGCAGACGGCACCGGCCGGGCGGCCGCCACGACCCTCCCTGCCGGTCCCGCACGGCACGCCGCCGCACCGCTTCGCCGTTTGGAACGGCTCCACGGCGCCCTCGGCACCAACGGTTCGGGCCTCGGCACCCACTTCGCCGCGTGCCTCGCCGCGCACGACTGGCAGGCGGCCACCAGCGACACAGACCTTGCGGCCGCCCGGATCACGGTCGCCCCGGACGTCACCGAGGAGCGCCACTACTGGCCCGGCGCCGAAGACCCGACCCTGATGACCCTGCACCAGGGCGGCGGGTTCGGGCGGTCGGTCCAACTGGACACCGCGCTCGCCGCACTGGTCGGCGCCTGCGACGGCGAACTGCCCGTCGGCGCCATCGTGAGCGCCCTCGGGGAGTTGCTCGACGTGTCCGTCGCCGATCTCACGGCAGAGGTGCTGCCGCAGGTGCGGCACCTGATCGACGACGGATTCCTGCTCGTGCCCGACGAGTAGCGCCACCAATTCAGGAAGAACCGCGGGAGTGTGGGCCTGACGGCCGAACTCCCGCGGTTCGTCCTTGATTTTTCCGGGCAGGGCCTCAGTTCTTCGGCGTCGCCTTCCGCAGGGCCAGGTACCCGCCGACCCCGGCGAGCGCGGTCGGCACCAGCAGCCAGAGGAACACCCCGGCGGTGCCCTGCGCCGCGAACCAGACGCCGACGGCAGGCCAGCTGTTCGTGTAGGTGATCAGGGCCACCGACCCCACCAGCAGCGCCGCGAATGACACCCAGAACACGAGCATGCCGGGCATCCGCCAGCGCATGTAGATCGTGGCGACGGATGCGCCCACGAAGAGGACGAGCAACTGCACCACGAAGAACGCGAGCAGGTCCACCCACCAGCCCTCGATGCCGAACCAGAGGGCGTTGAACATGTAGGTGCCCATGAACCAGCCGTGGGTGAGCTTCTCGATCTGGGTCAGCAGGGTGAATGCCACGGCGTTGAACGCCGAGATCAGCACGAACAGCAGTGAGGTCCCGAGGTAGAACTCCCGCCGGGTGACGCTGTAGCCCAGGGCGAACGGGAAGCTGAAGGCGATCGACTGCACCGCAACCACGATCAGGTACCACTGCGGGGCGAGCACAGCCCAGCTGTAGCGCTGGCTTGCGGTCGCCTCCGCGCCGCCGAGCCCGTTGCCGGTGGCGTACCCGATGATGTTCGAGATCACGACTGAGACCAGGAAGGCCCCGGCGACGATGATCCACGGGATTCCGACGTAGGTGCGCTTGTCCACAAGGTGCATCCGCACCACGTTCCAGATGCGGCCGAGCGAGATGCGCACGCGGCCGGTGAGCTCCGAGCCCGGCGAGGCCGTCGCGGCCGACGGCTGGTTTGCAATCAGTGTGGTGGTCATGCGCTGGCGCTCCAATCTTCTGCCGTGGCGCCGGACGCCGTGGTCTTTCGCACAATCAATTGCTGGAGTGACACCGGTGCCAGCTCCAGGCCGGATTCGGCGGCCGCCTGCCGCTCCGCGTCGGTCAGTCCGCTCACCGTGACGGATGCGAGCCCACCGATGCCTTCTCGGTGCAGTACTTCGCGTCCCGAGACGAACGCGTCGACATCCGCTCTCCGGCCGACGACGGTGCTGGCGCTCTCGCGCAGCTCCTCGGCGTCTTCGTTCATCAAGATCCGGCCCTCGTCGATCACCAGCACATGCTCGAGCAGGTTGCTCACCTCGTCGATCAGGTGGGTGGAGAGGATGACCGTGCGCGGATGCTCCGAGTAGTCCTCGAGGAGGCGGTCGTAGAAGATCTGCCGCGCCACCGCGTCCAGGCCGAGGTACGGCTCGTCGAAGAACGTCAGCGGTGCGCGTGAGGCGAGCCCGACGATCACTCCGACGGCGGAGAGCTGGCCGCGGGAGACCTTCTTGATGTCTCGCCCCACCGGCACCCGGAAGTCCTCGACCAGCCGGGCGGCGAAGTCGGCGTCCCAGTTCTCGAAGAACCATGGTGCGCTGGCCAGGACATGCTTCACCTTGAAGGTGTCGGGGTACTTCTGCGCCTCGGCGATGAAGCAGATCTGCCGCAGCACGCTCGCGTTCTCGAGCGGGTTCTCGCCGAATACCGTCACCCGTCCAGACGTCGGAAACTGCTGCCCGGTGAGCATCTGCATGATGGTCGTCTTGCCGGCGCCGTTCCGGCCGAGCAGGCCGTGGATCTTGTTCCGCTCGATGCTGAACGACACGTCGTCGATCGCGGTGAAGCGGCCGAATCGCTTGGTGAGGCCGTCCACGCGCACAGCGGGGCTGGGGGCGGTGTTGGTCATGAGGATACCGTCGCTTCCTGGGATGCCTGGGGGAGGGGGGTGGTCTGGATCATCTGCGCGACCTGCTCGGGCTCGATGCCGAGCTTGGCCGCTTCAACCAGCAGCGGGGCCACGAACCGGTCGCGGAACTGGTCGGTGCGATTGCCGACGAGCCGTCGCCGGGCGCCTGTCGCTACGAACATGCCGATGCCTCGCTTCTTGTAAAGGATTCCGTCTTCCACCAGGCGGTTCACGCCCTTGCCCGCCGTGGCGGGGTTGATCCGGTAGAAGGCGGCAAACTCATTGGTCGACGGAACTTGCGTCTCCTCACCGATCACGCCGTCGAGAATGTCGTTCTCGATCTGCTCCGCGATCTGTACGAAGATCGGCCGTCCTTCTTCGATCAAGAGAGTCCTGCTTCCGCCAGGTTCACTGGTTAGTTGGTTGTGTAACTAACCAACCATGTATGGGGCCGGATGTCAACCCGCGATGCGGAAATCCTTCCCGCCCATCGGGGGCACATCGGAGACGTCGACCGAGTCGACCTTGGCGAACATCGGCCCGTGGGCCAGCCAGGCCAGCATCCGCTCAACGGATGCCGCGTCGCCCTCGATCTCGACCTCCACGGCGCCGTCAGCCCGGTTGAGCGCGTATCCGCCAAGGCCGAGCCGCATCGCCTCGGCCCGCGCGTTGTAGCGGAATCCCACGCCCTGCACCATGCCACGCACGATCGCGCGCCTGCGTATCACGGCCCTATTCCTGCGCCGGCACCCGTCGAACCGGACGTGCTTCGGCTGGTCCAATCGGCGCGAGCGGCAGGTACGGCACGACCGCCGGGTCGGAGTTGCCGGGGCCGGGCGCAATCTCGACCTCGTCGCCCTCGACCACCTCACCGGATGCCGTGACGAACGCCACGCGCACCGGCTCGCCGGTCTCCGCCCGCCGGTAGAGCCGCGAGGGCCCGTACCCGCTGGGGCGGTGCGCGTCGCCCCATTGCGCAAGCGAACCGAGCACCGGCAGCAGGTCCTCGCCGGCCGGAGTGAGGTGGTAGCCGAAGCGCTCGCGAGCGCCGGCCTCACGGTACGGACGGCGTTGCAGGATGCCGGCCTCGACGAGGTTGGACAGCCGGGCGGTGAGAATGTCGCTGGGGATGCCGAGGATGTCGCGGAAATCGCTGAACTTGTTCCGGCCGCGGAAGGCCTCCCGCACGATCAGCGTGGACCAGCGGTCGCCCAGGATCTGCATGGTGCGCGCGATGGAGCAGCGCACCTCACCCGGCAAGTCCTTCGGCATGGCCCGATCCTATCACAGTTTGATTTTCCAACTCAGGGGTGTAGCGTTCACGGATACCACCGAGAGCAGTGCCGAGGAGCCCATCACCATGTCAGATTTCCGCCGCCGAACCAGTTTCTGGTCTGCCGCGTCCGTTGCAATGCTCGCCCTGTGGGCCAGCGGGGCGCCCTCGATCGTCTACCCGGTCTATGCGCACGACTGGGGCCTCACGCCCACCGTGATCACCTCGATCTTCGCGGTCTACCCGGCCGCGCTGGTGGTGGTGATGATCGTATTCGGCACCGTCTCCGACTACATCGGCCGCCGCGCCACGTTGCTCCTCGGCACGGCGGCAATCGGGGTGGGGGTGTTGCTGTTCGCGGTCGCCCCCGACGTCGGCTGGCTGTTCGCCGGCCGCATCCTGCAGGGCGTCGGTGTCGGGCTCGCCATGGCACCGGCCAGCGCCGCGATGGTCGAATTCAACGGGCGCGGCGGCACCGCCAGGGCCAGCTCGGTGAACACGATGGCCACCGCGCTCGGCCTCACTCTCGCCACCGTGGTGGCCGGTGCGCTGGTGCAGTACGCTCCGGGCCCGCGGCAGCTAAGCTACTGGGTTGTGTTCGGCGTCGCGATTCTGGTGCTGGTCGGCGTCGCGTGCATGCCACGCCACGAGCGCGGTACTGAGGGCCTCGGCCGGTGGCGGCCACGACCGATCACGGTGCCGCGGACCCTGCGCCCGATCGTCGCGTCCGCAGCGCTGGCCATCACCACCGGTTTCGCGGTCGGGGCCGTGCTTCTCTCCCTCGGCGCCCAGATCGCCAAAGACCTCATCCACTCGGAGAATGCGCTGGTCAGCGGACTGATCCTGGCGATCACGTCCGTCGTGATCGGTGTGACCGCGCTGCTGGCTCGACGGATGCCCGCCCGCACCAGCATCGCGGTCGGCGGTATCGTCGCCGCGGTTGCGGTCGGGTTGCTGGCGGTCAGTGCGACGACGTCATCCATCGTGGTCTTCATCACCACCTCGGTGGTTGCCGGCGTCGGGTACGGGATGTTGTTCCTCGGCGGCCTGGGGCTGGTCAACAAGCACGCCCCGGCGCATCACCGCGCCGGCACCCTCTCGATGGTCTACCTGGTGGCGTACCTGGCACAGGGGCTCACCGCCGTCGCGGTCGGCGCCACAGCGACATCGCTGGGCTTGCGGGTTGCCCTCGACGTTGCCGCGCCGGTGCTGATCGCGCTGGCAGTTGCCACGTCGGCGGTCGCACTGGTGGTCGCGCGACAGCCCCGATCGCTCGGCGCCGGGCCCGCGCTGGCGAGCCCGGAAGGCGCCTGAACGCCGGCGCGGCAGCTGGCCACACCCGGGGCTTAGACTCCCGCGCCCTCCAGTTCGTCGTCGAGTGCGTCGGTGGCGGGGATGTCTCCGGCGAACGCAGGCGTCTGGGAGGGAAGCCGCGCCGGCGCGGAGCCGGGCCCGCCAGCTGCTCCAGCCCGGCCGGCAGAGGCGCCGCGCGCGAAGGCCGCGCCCCCGGCTGTTCCGCCGATCAGCCCGCCGAGCAGGTCCTTGATGCCGACGCCCATCGTCGACGTGAGCACCGCGTCCACCTCACTGAAGCCCGACGCGACGTTCTTCGAGAGCTGGGACGCGCCATCCGTTGAGATCACCGTGAGCTGGTCGATGTTGCCGACCGGCGCCGCCAGCTCGTGGGCGATCTGGGGGAGCGTCTCGATCATGCGCAGCTGGATCAGCGCCTCAGACTGCTCGGCGAGGGCCTGGGCAGAAAGCCGGGTCGCCTCGGCCTCCGCGGCTCCCCGGGCACGGATCGCGTCGGCTTGCGCCTCACCCTCGGCACGGATGGCGTCGGCTGCGGCGACGCGCGCATCACGATCACCGGCGGCCGCGGTCACTGCGGCTTCGGCGGCGGCGGTCGCGGTGACCCGCACCCGGTAGGCCTCGGCGTCGGCGACGGCGTTCACCTCGGATTCCAACTCGGCCTTGCGCAGTTGGGCGCGGCGCACGGCGGTGGCTTCCTGCTCGGTGACGACGGCCTGCTGGGCCTTGGCCTCGGCGAGCGGGCGGGCCGCAGCTGCCTCGGCGGCGGCCTTGTCGGTGTCGAGCTGGAGCGCGGCCCGGCGGAGCGCGAGCGTGTTCTCGGCTTCGGCGACGGCCTGTTCGGCGGCGATCGCGGCCTCCCTGGCCTCTCGGGTGGCGAGGTGCTCGGCGACCTCCGCCTGGCGGCGCACCTTGGCCTGCTCGGCCCGGCCGATGTCGCGGATGTAGTCGTTCTCGTCGGTGATGCCCTTGATCTCGAACGAGTCGACGTCGAGGCCCTGGTTGGCGAGGGACTCCCGTGCCGTGGCCAGCACCGACACACCCAGTTCGTCGCGCTTCTGAATGATGGTCATCACATCCGTCGCGCCGATCGAGGAGCGCAGGGAACCGGAGAGCACCTCCTGGGCGAAACTGTCGATGTTCTTGTCCTGGCCGAGGAATCGCTGGGCGGCCGCGCGGATCGCGGCGGGGTCGTCGCCGACCTTGACGATGGCGACGGCGTCGACGGTGAGGGTGATGCCGTTCTTGTCCTGGGCGATGGCGGTGATCTCGATGGCCCGGCTGCGGAGGCTGATCTTGTGCGCCTTCTGGAAGAACGGGGTGAGGAAGACGCCCTGGCCGTGCACGATCCGCTGCCCGGACTGCTCCGTCGCGGCGCCGTCGACCATGGTCTTGCGGGACTTCTTACCGGTGATCACGAGCGCTTCGTCCGGGCCGGCGTTCTTGTACACACTCTTCGCGTAGACCAGCCCCACCAGGAGGACGACCACCGCCAGGGCGATCAGTCCGGGGACAGGGCTGAAGATGAAGTCGAGCATGAGTTCCTTCCGGTGCACTGATGCACAGGGGTCGCGCGAGCAGGCAGCAAGCGAACGATGACGGAGCGTCCCGGCGCCGGCGGCGCGGAGGTGTGCCTCCAGTCTTTCAGAGCACCAGTGGGAAAGCCATGCCTGGTCGTGGCCGTATTCGGGGGTGGTGGCCGCTACGGCACGAGCAGGATCTTGCCCACGTGCTCCGAGCTCTCCATGCGGCGGTGCGCGTCCGCGGCGTCGGCGAAGGAATATCGGCTGTCGATCACCGGCCGGAACCGGCCGTCGGCGACCCAGGGCAGGGCATCCGCTCGAACGGCCTCGATGATCGCCGCCTTCTCCTCGAACGGGCGGTAGCGGAGGGTCGTGGCCCAGATGCGGCCACGCTTCGCCATCAGCTTCCCCATAGCGAAGGTCGCCTCCTCACCGCCCTGGTCGGCGATCACCATGATGCGGCCGTTCGTCGCGAGGGCCGCGATGTTGCGAGCCAGGTAGGCGCCGCCGACGATGTCGAGGATGACATCGGCGCCCTGCCCGTCGGTCGCCTCGAGCAGGGCGGCGGCGAAGTCCTGTTCCCGGTAGTTGATCAGGATGTCGGCGCCGAGCTCGCGGCACACATCGAGTTTTGCGGCCGATCCGGCCGTGACGGCGACCCGAGCGCCGGCCAGCCGGGCCAGCTGGATGGCGGTCGTGCCGATGCCGCTGGACCCGCCGTGCACCAGCAGGGTCTCGCCGGTCTGGAGGCCGGCGTTCAGGAACACGTTCGACCACACGGTCGCCAGCGTCTCGATCAGGCCGGCGGCGTCGACCAGGTCGAGCGTGTCCGGAACGGGCAGGGCGAGGTCCTCGTGCACCACAGCCTCGTCGGCGTAGCCGCCGCCCGCGAGGAGAGCGCATACCGGGTCGCCGACGGCGAAGCGGCTCACGTCGGAGCCGGTCTCCGACACCACGCCGGACACCTCCAGTCCCGGCCACTGCGCCGTGCCAGGTGGGGAGGGGTAGCGTCCCAACCGCTGGGAGATGTCTGCCCGGTTCACCCCGGCGGCGGCAACCTCGAGACGGATGTCGCGGGGTCCGACCGGCAGGGTGGCGACCGTCGAGAGGCTGAGGGCGTCAGGGCCGCCCGGGGTGTTCACGAGAATTGCGCGCATGGCCTCATGCTAGCTATCCGGCGGGGATGCGGGACGGCCGGGCGAAGCGGCGGGGGCTACCCGAATGGCTTGTTGCGCCCGCGCATCCACAGCAGGTGCGCCCGCACCGACATGAACCCGCCCACGACGAGGGCCACCACCGCCAGCGGCAGCAGGACGGAGAGGAACTGGCTGCCGGAGAGCGCATTGACGATGAGCAGGATCACGGCGACGGCGCTGCCGGCGAAGCCGGCGATGGCGAAGGTGTTGAAGCTCCAGCGTTTCACGGGTGTGGGTCCAATCGGTCGTGCGGTCAGCTTCGAGGGTATCCGCCCCGGCAGGGAACTGCCCCCACGAGGACGGATCGGAACGCCATCGCCGCACCGAACCGCGTAGCGTATGACTTCACGGCACCGTCAATGCGCGACACCGGCACTGCGCGGCACCGTCACTGCGCGACACCCAGGAGGCACGGATGAGTGACCAGACCGACGCCAACGCTTTCCTCGCCCTGCTGCTCGAGCAGGAGCGCACCATCCAGTTCGACTCATTCGACCACTCCGACGCGTGGACGCTCGGCTGCGAACTGGTGCGACTGGCCACGGAGCGCGAGCTCCCCATCGCGATCGCGATCGCGTTGGGCGACCAGCGCGCCTTCCACGCCGGGCTGGCCGGCGCGTCCGCTGACAACGACGACTGGCTGGAACGCAAATTCCGGGTGGTGCGGCGGTTCGCGCATTCCTCGCTCGCGGTCGGGACTGACTTCAAGTCGCGTGGCAAGAACTTCGACGTCGACTCGCGGTTGAGTGGCTCCGAATACGCCGCCCACGGCGGGGCGTTCCCGATCCTGGTGCGCGGGTCGATGGTGGGCATCGCCGGCGTCTCCGGCCTGCCGCAGCGAGACGACCACGCGCTCGTCGTCGAGGCACTCACCGCTCACCGGGATGCTGCCGGTTCTCGTTCCGGTACCGGCGACTAGCGTCCGCCCCCAGACCCGCGCACGATCCGGACCGCCGCCCGGGCCGGGCGCAGACCCGGGCACGGTCCCGCTGCGTTGCTAACTCCTGCTTTTTCGTGAAACGAGCCCCGGCAGGGCCCGGAATTCCGCGGTTCGCCTACGCCCGTCGCGCGTTCAGCAGGAGTTAGCCACACGGCCCGACGCCATAACGCTCGACAACACCAGAATCCCGTTGACAGTCACCTCCGGGCCGGCGTATCTTTCGTGCTCAGGAGCGCCCGTGCCACGCTGGCACCCAGGGCCGGATCACCCGACACGAGCCAGACAATGCACAGGGAGAGTGCCATGTCCAGCAACGTTATTGATGACATCCGGAGCAATTTCCACGGACGCGTGGTGATGCCGGGCGAGGGCGAGTACGACGAGGCCCGCTCGGTCTTCAACGCGATGATCGACAAACGGCCCGCCGCCGTGATCCGCGTCGCAGACGTCAGCGATGTCGTGGAAGGCGTGAAGCTCGCGAGGGAGCACGGATTCGACCTCGCGATCCGCGGCGGCGGTCACAGCGGGCCCGGGTTCGGCACTGTGGACAACGGAATCGTGCTCGACTTCTCGGAGCGCACCCGGGTAGACGTCGACCCGACCGCCAAGCGTGCCAAGGCCGAGGCCGGCACGACGTGGGCCATGTTCAACCGTGCCACCCACGAGCATGGGCTGGCGACCCCGGGAGGCATCATCGGTACCACCGGCATTGCCGGACTCACGCTCGGGGGAGGGATCGGCTACCTGTCCCGAAAGTACGGGCTGACGTGCGACAACCTGATCTCCGCCGAAGTCGTCACCGCCGACGGCAGTGTACGGATGGCCAGCGAGAGCGAGAATCCCGACTTGTTGTGGGCGCTGCGCGGCGGCGGCGGGAACTTCGGCGTCGTCACCTCGTTCGAGTACCAGATGCATCCGGTGGACAACGTGTACGCAGGTATCCTGATCTACCCACTGGAGCACGCCCGGACCGTGGCTGAGTTCTACCGCGAACAGGTCAAGACCGCTCCGGAAGGATTCGGCATGTTCATGGGATTCCACCAGGGACCCCCGGTTCCATTCCTTCCCGCGGAATGGGTGGGGAAGCCGGTCTGCGTGATCGTCGGCATGTGGACGGGAGATCCCGCGGAGGGCCCGGGTATCTGGCAGCCGTATCTCGACGTCGCGCCCGTGGCCGGGTCGATGGTGGGGGAGATGCCGTACCCGGCTCTCAACGAGGCGTTCGATGAACTCATCCACAAGGGACTGCAGGATTACTGGAAGGCGAACTTCATCTCGGAGCTGAGCGACGGCGCTATCGACGCGTACATTCGGTTCGGCCAGACGGTGCCCAGCCTGCAGACCAGCGTTCACCTGTACCCGATCAACGGCGCCGTGCAGCGGGTGGCTCCCGATGCCACCGCGTTCGCCTACCGGCACGCGAACTTCTCACCGGTGATCGCCGGCTTCTGGGACGATCCAGCCGACAACGACGCGAACATCAAGTGGGTGCGTGACTTCTCGGAGGCGCTCGCACCCTTCGCTGAAACGGGCGGCTACATCAACTTCATGGACGCCGACGACCAGGGCCGCATCACCGACAACTACGGGCTGAATTACGCGCGACTCGCTGACATCAAGGCGAAGTATGACCCGGACAACCTGTTCCATGTGAACCAGAACATCAAGCCGGCCTAGTCGGTCATCGGTCACATTCCAGGCGACGGATGCTGGGGAACACGAACAAGCGGAGAATGGTTGCAGGTGTAGGTTGACCGGCGGTGCCGGGCAGCCACCTTCGCAACGAAAGGCAGTATGTGTCCCACACCACAGCATCCGTCAGCACTGGCTGGGACGGCGGCGCCCTGACGGAGCCCGACGTCGCCGCTCTCCGCCGCGATTTCCCGGCGCTCGCCGCCACCGTGAACGGTGAACCGCTCGCCTACCTCGACTCTGGGGCGACGGCGCAACGACCGCAGCAGGTGCTCGACGCTGAACGCGACTTCCTCGTGCATTCCAATTCGGCGGTGCACCGCGGCGCGCACACCCTGGCCGGCCTGGCCACCGAGGCCTACGAAGACGCCAGGGCCACCGTTGCCGGGTTCATCAACGCGAACCCCGACGAGGTGGTCTGGACCTCCAACGCGACCGACGCGCTCAACCTCGTCGCCTACGGCATGGCCAACGCCAGCCACGGTCGCGGCGGGGAGGCGGCCCGCCGCTTCGCGCTCACCCCGGGGGACGAGATCGTCGTCACCGAAGCCGAACACCACGCCAACCTCATCCCCTGGCAGGAACTGGCCGCCGTCACCGGCGCCACCCTGCGTTACATTCCGGTCGACGACACCGGGACCTGGGACGTGACCGGAGCCGCCGAGGTCATCACCGAGAAGACCCGGGTCGTCGCGTTCGCCCACGTCTCCAACGTCACCGGTTACGTCGCCCCGGTCGCCGAGATGGTGCAGCTCGCACACTCCCGCGGCGCGCTGGTGGTGCTCGACGCCTGCCAGTCCGCGCCTCATCGGACCCTCGACGTCGCCGCGCTCGGCGTGGACTTCGCCGCCTTCTCCGGCCACAAGATGCTCGGCCCCACCGGAATCGGCGTGCTCTACGGCCGCACCGAGTTGCTGAACGCGCTGCCGCCGTTCCGCACCGGCGGCTCCATGATCACCACCGTCACCATGGACGAAGCCTCGTACCTGCCCGCCCCGCAACGCTTCGAAGCCGGCACCCAGCCGGTCTCCCAGGCCGTCGCCCTCGCCGAAGCCGTGCGCTACCTCGACCGGGTGGGGCTCGATCGCATCGAGGCGCACGAAGAAGAGCTTGCCGAACGGATGCTGGCGGGCCTGTCCCGGATCGACGGTATCCGTCCCATCGGTCCGGCGTTGGGGGTCGCTCGTGCCGGGCTGGTGAGCTTCGACGTGGCCGGGGTGCACGCCCACGATGTGGGGCAGTACCTCGACGCGCGAGGGATCGCCGTGCGGGTGGGCCACCACTGCGCGCAGCCGCTGCACCGCCGGCTCGGCCTCACCGCCACCACCCGCGCCAGCGCCTACCTGTACACGACCACGGATGAGGTCGACCGCTTCCTCGCCGCCGTCGCCGAGGTGCGCCCCTACTTCGGTGTGGCCGACGACGTCACCGCGAACGTCACCGCAGGCGCAGCCGAAGGACCGAACGCATGAGCGACCCGCTCGCCGGCCTGTACCAGCAGGTCATCCTCGACCATTCCAAGCAGCGCACCGGCTTCGGCGCGCTCCCGCACCCCGGGGCCCAGCGGTTCGAACGGAACCCCACCTGCGGCGACGAGATCACCCTGCAGGTCACGCTCGAACCCGGCACCGACCGGATCGCGGCGCTCGGCTGGACCGGCTCAGGGTGCAGTATCTCGCAGGCGTCGGCATCCGTTTTGGCGGGACTCGCCCCCGGGCAGACCATCGCCGAGCTGCAGGCGACCATCGACGTGTTCCGCGCAATGATGCGATCGCGCGGAGTTGGCGAACCCGACGAAGACGTGCTCGGCGACGCGATCGCGTTCCAGGGTGTCTCGAAGTTCGTGATGCGGGTGAAGTGCGCGATGCTCGCCTGGGTCGCCGCGGAAGGCTGCCTGGCCGACCTGGCTTGAAGCCGGCACCGGAAGCCGGCACCGGAAGCCGGCACCGGAAACCAGGACGGCCTGCCATTGGTCGCGCCTTCCGCGTTGTACGTCTGTGGGCTCTGCCCTTCTCCGTGCCGCCGAACGGGCCTACGCTCGTGCCAGGAGGTCTGGCCCACATGACAGCGTTCGGATTCCACGCCTCACACGAGCAAGTCCACCCCAGCGCCCTCATCGCGGCTGTCGAACGCGCCGAGCAGGCCGGCTTCGACGTGGCCATGTGTTCCGACCACCTGGTCCCGTGGAGCAAGCGGCAGGGCCAGTCATCGTTCACCTGGACCTGGCTGGGCGCCGCCCTGCAGGCCACGACGCTGGGCTTCGGCACGGTCAGCGCACCAGGGCAGAGGTACCACCCGGTCATCCTCGCCCAGGCGATCGCCACCGTCTCGGCGATGTTTCCCGGTCGACTGTGGGTGGCACTGGGCAGCGGTGAGGCCGCCAACGAGCACGTCACCGGGCAGGGGTGGCCGCGAAAAGATGTGCGGAACGCCCGGCTCCGGGAGTGCGTGGACATCATTCGCGCCCTCCTGCGCGGCGACGAAGTGAGCCACGACGGACTGGTCACCGTCGACCGGGCCCGGGTGTGGACCCTGCCCGAGGAACTTCCGCCGCTGTTCTCCCCGGCCGTCAGCACCGAGACCGCTGCCTGGGCAGCCGACTGGGCGGACGGCCTGGTCACGATCGGGCAGCCGGTCCCGGTGCTGCAGCGGATCGTCGACGCCTACCGCGGCAACGGCGGCCGCGGTGAACTGGCCCTGCAGGTGCACGTCAGCTACGCCGAAACGGATGCCGAGGCGCTGGCCGTCGCGCACGACCAGTGGCGGACGAACGTGTTCTCACCCCCACTCTGCTGGGACCTCGACTCCGTCGCCGGTTTCGACGAGGCGGCCAAGCATGTGACGCCGGAGGACATGCGCTCCTCGGTGTTCGTGTCCGCCGACCCGGAGGAATACGTGAACCTGCTGCGCGGCTACGCCGACCTCGGATTCGACCGCATCTACCTGCACCACGTCGGCACGGAGCAGTCCCGGTTCATCGACACCATGGGCGAACGAGTACTCCCACAGCTCAGGAAGGTTTAGCCATGGAGAACCCCGCATGAGCATCGTCGATACCGGAGACCTGTGGTGGAAGTCCGCGGTCGTCTATTGCCTGGATGTGGAGACCTACCTGGACTGGAACGGCGACGGTGTCGGCGATTTCGCGGGCCTCGCCCACCGGATCGACTACCTCGCCGAACTCGGCGTCACCTGCCTGTGGCTGATGCCGTTCTACCCGACGGCCGGGCGTGACGACGGCTACGACATCGTCGACTTCTACGCGGTGGATCCCCGGTTCGGGCACTTCGGGGACTTCGTCGAACTCATCCGGCTGGCCCGCTCGAGCGGCCTCCGGGTGATCGTCGACCTGGTGATCAATCACACCTCTGACCAGCATCCGTGGTTCGAAGCGTCGCGGTCGAGCCGGGATTCGCCGTTCCGTGACTACTACGTCTGGCGTGACAAGCCGCCGAAGAAGCAGCCGAAGCCGGTGTTCCCCGACCAGGAGTCGAGCAACTGGGAACTCGACACGAAGACCGGCCAGTACTACCAGCACATGTTCTACAAGGCCCAACCCGACCTGAACGTCGCCAATCCGGCCGTACGTGATGAGATCGCGAAGATCATGGGTTTCTGGGTCGAATTGGGGGTGAACGACTTCCGGGTGGACGCGGTCCCCTTCCTGCTCGAGACCGTCGACATCATCGGCGGAGACGGCGCGCTGCCCGACCCGCACGCCTACCTGAAGTCGCTTCGTTCGTTCCTCAGCCGCCGAATCGGCGACGGAATCCTGCTGGGCGAGGTGAACCTTCCCCGCGCGGAACAGCTGACCTTCTTCGGCGGGCCGGACGGGGATGAACTGAACATGCAGTTCGACTTCATCTCGATGCAGAAGATGTACCTGTCGCTGGCCAGGGGGGACACGGCGCCGCTCGTCGAAGCGTTGCAGTCCCGCCCGGACGGGACCCACGACGTGCAGTGGGCCAACTTTGCCCGTAACCACGACGAGCTCACCCTCGACAAGCTCACCGACGACGAACGGGCCGAGGTGTTCGCTGCTTTCGGCCCGGAAGAGCGGATGCAGGTGTTCGGCCGGGGGATCGTGCGCCGACTCCCGACCATGCTGAGCGGTGACCAGCGTCGCATCCGCATGGTCTACAGCTTGCTGTTCGCGATGCCGGGCACCCCGGTGCTGTTCTACGGCGAGGAGATCGGGATGGGGGAGAACCTCGCCCGGGAGGGCCGGATGGCGGTGCGCACGCCGATGCAGTGGAACGCCGGGCGCAACGGGGGGTTCTCCAACGCCGAGAAGTCGCCGCTCATCGACGCCATGGTCGACGGGGTGTTCGGGCCAGACCGCGTGAACGTCGAGGACCAGTTGCGTGACCCCGGCTCCCAGCTCGGTTTCATCAAGAAGCTGATCGAGCACTACCGTGCCTCGCCGGAACTCGGCTGGGGAACCTTCGAGCTGCTGAAGCAGCAGCATCCGTCGGTGCTCGCGCACACGCTGGCCTGGGACGGTGGGCGGGTGCTGTTGCTGCACAATTTCGCCGACGAACCGCTCGACGTGCACCTGGCCGTGCCGGATGGAGACGGCGGGACCAGCCTCAGCGACCTCTTCAGCGACGAGACCACTGCGCTCGCCGACGACGGCACGGTGGACCTGCCGCTGGAGGGTTACGGGTTCCGGTGGCTGCGGCTGGTCAGTGAAACGGATGTGCGCCGCTACTGACCCGCAGGTGTCGTCGCGCTGGGGCCAGCGGATGCCTACCCTCCGCTGCGCTCCACCGTCACGGCGCCGTTGGTGGTCTGCGCCGTGATCTCGCGGTCGGCGCGGCGGTCGCTGGGGACGGCATCCGTGTTGATGTTGCCGTTCGTGGTGTCGGCCTGGACGAAGTAGTCCTCGCCATCGTCGGGGACCCGGATGGTGATGGCGCCGTTGGTGCTGCGGGCCGTGACGGTGTCCGGCGCGTCGGCGAACGTGATCTCGATGGCGCCGTTGGTCGTCTCCGCGCGCACGTCGCGGGACTCGGCCCCGCGCACGTCGATCGCCCCGTTGGTGGTGTGGAGGTCGAGCCGGCCGGTGGTCCGGGCGGCCTGGATGCCGCCGTTCTTGGTGCCCAGGTCAAGGGCGCCGATGAGGTTGTCTGCCCTGATCCGCCCGTTCATCCCCTCGGCGGTGAGGTCGAGGTCGGCGGGGAGGCTGACCACCACGGACACCTCGCAGCGCGACAGGAAATTCCAACCGTTCGGGCAGCCCCCGCTGACGTGGGCCTCTCCGCCCGTTGTGCGGGCGCTGATGGTGGGCTTTGCCCCCGAGTAGCGACCGGTCATGGTTACGTGCACCTGGTCGTCGGTGCTCGGCCGGAACCTGAGGTCCGCATTCGGAACCTGGACGGAGACGCTGGAGCCGGCATCCGTTGCGGCGTTCAGGCTCACCCGGTCGCCGCGGAACAGGCCGAGCGTCACCAGGACGACGGCGACCAGGATCACGATGGCCAGGATCGGTAGTCCGACGAACAGGAGAACCTTCCCAACCGGGGAGAGGCCGTGGTGTTCAGTGGTGGCATTCGGGGGTGCGGTCATGAGCTCGACTTTCGCCGGATGAACTGATTTCAGCGATACGTCTAGGGTACGGGGCGGCACCCGCGCGGGCGAGGCCGAATCCGCATCTGTGAACGCTCCGGTGTAACGCCGCTGAAGCCCGGGCACCCGGTAATGCGCCGGGCACCCGAAATCGCGCGCGCCCACCGCTTTTTCGCGCGCCGGGGAGGCAACCCGCAGCTCGCAGGCGGTGGCTGGGCCGACACTCGCATTCACTGGCGGGCATCCGTTGCCCGGCCCGGTCCGCCAGTTGGGGCTGTCTGGAATGACCGGATGCTCGCTACCATGTTGGTCACCGGGCGAGAGCCGGAGGAGACGAAGGAGTTTCGCATGCAGAAAATCACGCCCTGCCTGTGGTTCGACAGCCAGGCAGAGGAAGCCGCAAAATTCTACGTGTCGGTGTTCAAGAACTCGAAGATCCTGGACGTGTCCCGGTACGGCGAGGGCGGACCGATGCCCGCCGGCACGGTGCTCGTGGTGAACTTCGAACTCGACGGCGTGCGGATGCAGGCGCTGAACGGCGGGCCCGCGTTCAACTTCACCGAGGCGATCTCACTCTCCGTCGATACGCCGACGCAGGAGGAGGTCGACCGCCTCTGGGAGACGCTGACCGCCGACGGCGGGGAGGAGGGCCAGTGCGGCTGGTTGAAAGACAAGTACGGCCTGTCCTGGCAGATCGTGCCGTCGGTGATGGCCGAGTTGCTCGCCGACCCCGACCCGGTCAAGGCCGCCAACACGATGCAGGCGATGATGCCGATGCGCAAGCTCGACATTGCCGCGCTGCAGGCCGCGCACGACGCCTGAACGTGAGGGGTCGCGTTGTCCTAGTGTGGAGGTCGCCGCACTGGGACAAGTTGGCCCCTCACCGGTGATTCGCGCCGACGCAGCACCCCCAAGGAGGAACCAGCAATGGGCAAAGTGATTGCCGTGGAATACCTGTCGCTCGACGGTGTGATGGAGGAGCCGGCTTGGAGCGGGCCGTTCTTCAACGACGAGGTGGCCGCGTTCCAGCAGGACAACCTGTTCGGCAGCGACGCCATGCTGCTCGGACGGAAGACTTACGAGGGCTTCAAGCAGGCGTGGCCGGCCATGGAGGCCGAGACGGGCGAGTTCGGCGTGAAGATGAACAGCATGCCCAAGTACGTCGCCACCACGACCCTCACCCAGCCGGAATGGAACGCGACCTTCATCGCCGGTGACGTGGCGGATGCCGTGCAGAAGCTCAAGGAGAAGCCGGAGACGCTCCTGATCAACGGCAGCGGCGAACTCTTCGACTACCTGACGAACCGCGATCTCATCGACGAGTACCGGTTGATGATCTACCCGGTCGTCGTGGGTGCGGGTAAGCGGCTGTTCGCCGATGCCATACCGAAGACCTGGGCGCTGACGAAGAGCCAGATCACCAGTTCAGGCGTGGCGATTCTTACCTACGTCCCCGCGGGGCGCGAGTAGCCGGTTACTTGATGCGGCCGAGCTCGGTGAGCTTGGCGCGCAACTCGGCGTCGGTCGGCTCGACCACGTGGCTGTCGTCGGGGAAGTGGATGACCGGGATGCTGGTGCGTCCGCTGATCGCGCGCGCCCGGTCGGCGCCGTCCTCGACCGCTTCGAGGTCCACATAGTCGTAGTCCACGTCGAGTCCGTCGAGCAGCGACTTGGAGCGCCGGCAGTCGCCGCACCACTCTGCGCCGTACATGGTGATGCGGTCGGTGGCGGGCGGGGCAGCGAGATCAGTCATCCCCCTATCATATGCATCTGCATGCGACAGGTTAGTGTGTGACGGATGCCGGGCCATCGGCGGCTCGCGCCGGCCGCGCCCTCGGTGAGGTACGTATAAAGCGCCTTCAGATCGCCAACGAGGGTGCGATATACGTACTTCACGGCGCCGCAGCGACGCGGTGGGCCGGCGCTACGCAGGCCGGGCCGTGGGCGACACTGTCTTCGCGGGGTCCGTCTCGGCGATTCCTCCGACGGCCGCGTCGATCCGCGCCAGCACGTCAGCGGACAGTTTCACGCCGCTGGCGCGCACATTGTCTGCCACCTGCTCTGGCCGGGACGCCCCGATGATCGCCGAGGCCACGTTGGTGTTCTGCAGCACCCACGCGATCGCCAGCTGCGCCATGGTCAGGCCGACGTCCGCCGCGACCGGCGCCAGCTCCTGGACCGCGGTGAGCACGTCGTCGCGCAGCAGCCGCTTCACGGTGTTGGCGCCGCCTTTCTCGTCCCGCGCCCGGGAACCGGCGGGCGCCTCCTCACCCGGCTTGTACTTGCCGGTCAGCACCCCCTGCGCCACCGGCGACCAGACGATCTGCGAGATGCCCAGGTCAACGGATGCCGGCACGACCTCGGGCTCGATCACCCGCCACAACATCGAGTACTGCGGCTGGTTCGAGATCAGCTGGATGCCGAGCTCCTGTGCCAGCGCATGCCCCGCCCGCAGCTGGTCGGCGTTCCACTCTGACACGCCGATGTACAGCGCCTTGCCGGAGCGCACCACGTCGGCGAAGGCCTGCATTGTCTCCTCGAGCGGGGTGTCGGCGTCGTAACGGTGGGCCTGGTAAAGGTCGACGTAGTCGGTCTGTAGCCGTCGCAGCGACCCGTTGATGGAGTCGAGGATGTGCTTGCGGGAGAGGCCGACATCGTTGTGCCCCTGCGGCCCGGTCGGCCAGTACACCTTGGTGAAGATTTCGAGGGATTCCCGCCGTTCCCGCCTGAGCGCCTCACCGAGCACGGTCTCCGCGGCGGTGTTGGCATAGGCATCCGCTGTGTCGAAGGTGGAGATGCCGGCGTCCAGTGCCGCCCGGACGCACGTCTTCGCGACGTCGTTCTCCACTTGGGAGCCGTGGGTGAGCCAGTTGCCGTAGGTGATCTCTGAGACTTTGAATCCGCTATTGCCGAGGTATCGAAATTCCATGCTCGCCACGTTACGCCCGGCTCGTCGTTATGAGGAGCCGGATGCCCGCGACGCCACCCAGGCGTACCGCCGTTGCGGCCGGCCGGTCTGGCCGTACCGGAGCGTGACCACGGCCTTGCCCACCCGCACGAAGTGCTCGAGGTACTTGCGCGCCACCACGCGGGAGAGGCCGAGCGCGTCCCCGCACTCCGACGCCGCGATGTCGGTCTGGCTCGCGATGAGCGCGCGTTCGACGAGGGCGGCCGTCTCCTTGCTCAGACCCTTGGGCAGCTCGGGCGTGGTGCCCGCCACACCGCGCAGGGCCTGGTCGAGCGCCTCCTGGTCGAGGTCGCCCTGCCGGTCAAGAACCCGGCGGCGTTCCGCGTAGCCGGCCAGCCGAGCCTGCAGCTCCGACACCTTGAACGGCTTCAGCAGATACCCGACGATGCCGCCCTGCAGTGCGGCGCTGACCATGGTCGACTCCCGGGCTGCGCTGAGCACCAGGAAGTCAAGTCCGTGGCCATTGGCCCGGGAGCGCCGGATCACCTCCAGCCCGGTCATGTCGGGCAGGTACATGTCGAGCAGCACCAGTTGCGGCGCGAGCGATTCGATCAGCTCGAGCGCCTGCGCCCCGGACTGCGCCGTGCCCACCACCGTGAATCCGGGCTGCTGCCCGACGATACGCTCGTGCGCCCTGGCCACCATGAAGTCGTCCTCGACGATCAGCACGTCACACATGGGCGGCCGCCTTCACCGGCAGCGTGGCCGTGAACACGGCACCGTCGTCGTTGCGGAACGCCGCCTGGCCTCCGCGCCGGGTCGCCACCAGGCGCACGATCGCCAGGCCGAACCCGTGGTCCGCGCCGGCGCCGGCCCGCGGCTTCGACGTCACCCCGGCCTCGAACACGTGGTCGGTGAGGGTGGCGTCCACGCCCGGGCCCGAGTCGCGTACCGACACCCGCACCTCCGAGAGCAGCGCCGGCGATGGGCCGTCTGCCTCGGTGGTGACCGCACGGATGTCCACCTCCACCAGCCGGGTCTCGGTAGCGGTCACCGCGTCGATGGCGTTGTCGACGAGGTTGCCGATCACCGTGACCAGGTCCATCGACAACGTCTCGTCGACCCGGGGCAGGCTGGACTCGGCGCTGAGGGTGAGGTCGGCGCCGCGCTCGCGGGCCAGCGACGTCTTGGCGATCAGGAGGGCGGCGACGGCGGGTTCATTGATTCGGGTGAGCACCGTGCTGTCGAGCTGCGACCGGTCCCGCGACACCGCGTCGATGTAGTCGACGGCTGCATCGGTGTCTCCCAACTGGATCAGCATGGACACGGTGTGCAGCCGGTTCGCGAAATCGTGAGTCTGCGCGCGCAGGGTGTCGGTGGCCTGCATGCTGCTGCCGAGGTCGTGCTGGAGGGTCACCAGCTCGGTGCGGTCGCGGAGCGTGGTGACGACCTCCGGCGTGGAGCGCGGCGGATGGATCGTGGTCTGGTTCAGCACGAGCAGCATGCCGCGGTTGACCAGGCCGGTGTCCACGTCGCCGGCACGGTGGCCGCGCAGCACCCGCACCGCCTCCGGGTCCAGGCCCACGTCGTCGATTCGCCGGCCCACGGCATCCGCCGGCAGGTTCAGCAGCGTGCGCGCACTGTCGTTGGCGAGTGTGATCAGGTCATCGGTGTCCACCGAGACAACTCCTTCACGGATGCCGTGCAGCATGGCCTCGCGATGCTCCACCAGCTTCGCGATCTGGTCGGGTTCGAGCCCCAGGGTCTGGCGTTTCACCCGGGCGGCGAGCCACATCGACCCGGCCGTCCCGAGCACGCCGGCCACGCCGAGATAGGTCAGCAGGTTCGGGGCGGCGTCGGTGAGCAGGCCGACGAACGGGCGGAACTCGCGGGCGGCGATCACGGTCCCGACCAGCCGGCCGGCGTTGGAAAGAACCGGCACCCGGGCGACGATGTGACCGACCATGTCGATGTCGGCCGACCCTGACCAGGCGCCCTGGGAGTCGGCGCCGGTCGGGCCGACGGCGAGCGTGCTGCCCACGAGCCTCGGATCGGCGGGGGAGGCGAGAACCCGGCCGGAGGCATCCGTCACGATCAACTGGTCAACGCCGCTCGTGGTGCGGAGCGCCTCCACCGGCGCCGCCAGTTGCTGCGGATGCGGGGCTTCGGAGAGGAGGCTGCGCACCAGCGGCACAGCGGCTGAGTATTCGGCGACGGTGAGCATGCGGCGCATCTGCCCGCTCGCGAAGATGCCGCGGGTCTGCTCGAGCGTGATGGCGGTGACGGCGACCAGGACGATGGCGATCAGGCAGAGTTGGAAGATGAGCAGCTGCCGGGTCAGGCTGAGACGTGAGCGTGCGGGAGGCTGCATGGGCATCCTCCTCCGGTCGTCGTTGGCCACAGCACATGATGCACCACGATCGCACCGGGCGGAAATCCCGCGGGAACACAAGCTACACAACGTTCGCTAACACCAGAAGTTGCCCCGGCGAGGCGGCGTTCTGCACCATGAACACGGCCGGCGACGAGGTCGGCCCACAATCAAAGAGGATTGCAATGATCACAGCGACCACGAGCACCGCGACCACACGGCGCCTGATCGGCACCGCGGTGCTGGCGTCCGCCCTCGCCCTCGCGCTCAGCGCCTGCGGCGTCACGGGCGGCGCCACCGACAAGGCCACCTCGAGCGGGCCGATCAAGAACCTGCAGATGATGATCCCCAACGCCCCGGGCAGCGGATACGACGTCACCGGCCGTGCAGCGGTGAAGGTGATGGACGAAATCGGCGTCAGCCAGGGCACCGAGGTCACCAACCTCGCGGGCGCCGGCGGCACGGTGGGCCTCGCCCGCACCCTCACCGAGAAGGGCAACGGGGACTTCATGATGATGATGGGGCTCGGCGTCGTGGGAGCCGCATACACCAACGAGGGCGACGCCAAGGTGTCCGACGCCACCCCGATCGCCCGCCTGATCGAGGAAGCCGGCGCCATCTTCGTGCCCGCGAACTCCCCGTACAAGACCCTCGACGACATGGTCACGGCGTGGAAAGCCGACCCGGCCGGTTTCGCCGTCGGCGGCGGTTCGTCGCCCGGCGGCCCAGACCACCTGCTGCCGATGCAGCTGGCGGATGCCGTGGGCATCGATCCGAGCACGGTCAACTACGTCGCCTACGACGGCGGCGGTGAGCTGCTCCCGGCGATCCTCGGCGGCAAGCTGCAGTTCGCTGCGTCCGGCTACGGCGAATTCCTCGAACAGGTCAAGTCCGGCGACCTGCGCGTGCTCGCCGTCACCAGCGAGAAGCGGGTGCCGGTCATCGACGCCCCCACCCTCAAGGAGCAGGACGTCGACCTGGTCTTCACCAACTGGCGCGGGATCCTCGCGGCTCCCGGCCTCAGCAAGGCCGACAAGGCCCGCCTGGTCGACGCCGTCACCACCATGCACGACAGTGACGAGTGGGCGAAGGTCCTCAAGGAAAACGGTTGGACCGACGCGTTCATCACCGGTGACAAGTTCGGTGACTACCTCACCGAACAGGACGACCGGGTTGCGACCGTGCTGAAGAGCCTGGGACTGGTGTGAACAACGCCCGTTCCCTGATGCGTGGTCGCTCCGAGCTGGGTGTCGCAGCCCTGCTCGGGGCGATCGCCATCGTCGTTGCCATCGACACCGCCAACATCCGTCACACCGCGGTCAACGCCGGGGTGATGGGTCCGCAGGTAGTGCCGACACTGATCGCGATCGGCCTCGGAATCTGCGCGATCGCGCTCGCCGTCGACGTGCTCCGCGGCGGCCACGCCGACCCGGAGGAGGGGGAGGACATCGACCTCTCGGGGGGTGCGCACTGGCCCACCCTGCTGGGCCTGGCCGGGATCATCCTGGTCGGGGCGCTGCTGCTCGACTTCCTCGGCTTCGTGATCGCCTCAAGCCTGATGTTCTACGGCTCGGCGCTGATGCTCGGCTCCAGGCGGTACGTCTGGGCGCTCGTGATCGGCGTGGTCCTGGCCGTGCTCACCTTCTACGGCTTCGTCCTGGGCCTCGGCATCCCGTTGCCCGCCGGACTCCTGACTGGAATTCTCTAATGGAAAACCTCACCCTGCTGCTCGATGGGTTCGCCAACGCGCTGACCCTGCAGAACCTGCTGTTCGCCCTGGTGGGCGTGCTGCTTGGCACCGCCGTCGGCGTGCTGCCCGGCATCGGTCCGGCGATGACCGTCGCCCTGCTGCTACCGCTCACCTACGCCCTGGACGTCACCGGGTCGCTGATCATGTTCGCCGGAATCTATTACGGCGGTATGTACGGCGGTTCGACCACGTCGATCCTGCTCAACACCCCGGGCGAATCGTCGTCGGTGGTCACCGCACTCGAGGGCAACAAGATGGCCAAGGCCGGCCGCGGCGCGCAAGCGCTCGCGACAGCAGCCATCGGTTCGTTCGTCGCCGGCACCATCGCCACCGGCGCCCTGGTCTTCGTGGCTCCGTTCATCGTCTCGATCGCGATCAGCCTGGGCGCGCCGTCGTATTTCGCGATGATGGTGTTCGCGTTCATCGCCGTGAGCACCGTGCTCGGGTCGTCACGCATCCGCGGCCTGGCCGCTCTGTTCATCGGCCTGACCATCGGGCTGATAGGCATGGACGCCACCACCGGGCAGCCCCGGCTGACGTTCGGCCAGCCGCTGCTCTCGGGTGGCGTCGACGTGGTCGTCATCGCGGTCGGACTGTTCGCCGTCGGCGAGGCGCTCTGGATCGCCGCCCACCTGCGGCAGGCCAAGGCCGCGACCATTCCGGTCGGGGTGCCGTGGATGGGCAAGGACGACTGGAAGCGCAGTTGGAAGCCCTGGCTGCGTGGCACCGTGATCGGCTTCCCGTTCGGCGCTATCCCCGCCGGCGGCGCTGAAATCCCCACCTTCCTGTCGTACGTGACGGAGAAGAAGCTGTCGAAGCATCCGGAGCAGTTCGGGCACGGTGCCATCGAGGGCGTCGCCGGGCCGGAGGCCGCCAACAACGCGTCCGCCGCAGGCACGCTGGTGCCGCTGCTGACGCTGGGGCTCCCCACCACGGCGACTGCGGCGGTGATGATCGCCGCGTTCAACCAGTACGGCATCCACCCGGGGCCGCTGCTGTTCAAGACCGAGCCGCTGCTGGTGTGGACGCTGATTGCCAGCCTGTTCATCGGCAACACCCTGCTGCTCGCCCTGAACCTGCCGCTGGCGCCGTTCTGGGCCAAGCTGCTGCGGGTGCCACGGCCCTACCTCTACGCCGGGATCCTCTTCTTCGCGACCCTCGGCGCCTACGCGGTGGGCCTGCAGGCCTTCAACATCGTCATCCTGCTGCTGGTCGGTGCGCTCGGCTACATGGCCCGGCGTTACGGCTTCCCGGTGCTGCCGATCATTGTCGGCGCGATCCTCGGCCCGGAGATGGAGCGCCAGCTGCGGCGGGCGCTGCAGATCAGCGCCGGAGACCCGTCGGCCCTGGTCAGCGAACCGTTGGCCGTGGTGCTGTACACCGTGATCGCGGTGTTCCTGGTGGTGCCGCCGATCGTGCGGGTGGTCCGCCGCCGGCGTCGCCCGTTGTCGCCGCCCCCGCCCCCGCCGCCTCCGACGAAGCACGACACGCTGGTCCCGTAGCGCCCACTGTCCCCTTCGGTGAGGGGCCAACTTCTCCTCGTGCAACGCCTCGCGCACCAGGACAAGTTGGCCCCTCACGTGTGCGCTACTGGCGGAGGCGCACCAGGACCGGGCTCGAGGGGCTCTTCTGGTCGAGCTCGACCGTGTTGTTGCGGGACTTCAGGAAGTCGGAGAACTGCCGGTAGCCGAAGTTGCGTTCCTGGAACGACGGGTCCATCCGCCGCATCTGGTTCTTCACCGCGGACGCGTGCTGCCACTCCAGGTCGTTGTTGGCGAGCAACTCCAGTGCCCGGGTCAGCAGGGATGTCGCGGCCTTGCGGGCCCGGGGGCCGACGGCAGCTTCGGGTTCTGCCTCGGCGGCGGTGCCAGTCCCGGACGGAGCGGCCGGCTCGGCTGATCGCGCGTGCTGCGCTGACGCGGCCGGCTCCGCAGGGGCATCCGTTGCCTGGTCCACCGGCACGGCCGCGGGCTCGGCGGCCGGTGACTGCGCCCGGCGGCCGCGGCCGGAGCGCACGGCCGCGGGAGCGGGGGTGACGCTGATAATGCCCGGCAGGTTGTCGTAGTCAGCGAACTCGTCGCACGCTGCGGCCAGTGAACTGCTGGTGGCGCCGGACACGCCGATGCCCACCACGTAGCTGCCGAGCCGCTTGCAGCGCTGCGCGAGCGGGATGTAGTCGGAGTCGCCCGCCACGATCACGATGTGGGTGAGGTCGGGCAGACGGAAGATGTCCTCCACCACGTCGACGGCCAAGCGGATGTCCGCGCCGTTTTTCAGGGACAGCACCGTCGGGAACAACTGGGTGAGGTCGACAGCCCGGTCGATGAGTTGCTTCTGGTAGTGCGCGTTCGCAGCCACGGACCAGTCAGCGTAGGCCTTGCTGATCACGATCGAACCGAACGACGACGCGTAGTCGAGAACCGCCCCGATGTCGACGGTGGCCTGTTTGATGCGGTCGCTGATGGCGGGGTCCGCATCGGCGCTGGACGCAACGTGGTTGCGTACCTTGTCCTTAGCGAACGCGCCCTTGCCGTGCAGCTGGTTGTAGCGGGAGATGACGATGTTGTCGAAGTCGATGTAGACGCCGACTCGTTCGCGGGACTGCTCGGCCATTCGGTCTCCTCGGTTGGTGCTGGTCAGTGCTGATTTGGCGCGGGTTGGTGCAGGTTGGTGCAGGTTGGTGGCGCGGGCTCAGCGGCTCAGTAGGCCGGCGCGCTCGGGATGCGACTGGAACCAGTCGGACACGTACCAGCAACTCGGCACGATCCGCCGGGTGCCGGAGGTCTCGATGTCGTTCACGGCGTACTCGACCAGTTCGGCGGCGTATCCGTGGCCCCGGTGCGGCGGCTGGGTGTAGGCCCGGGTGAGCGCGATCGCATTGCCGTTGACGGCGTAATCGAGCACGCCGACCAGGTCGTTGCCGATCCGCATGGCGTACCGGTTGGCGTCGGTTTCATTCGCGAATTCGTGGGCCATGGGTCCAGCGTACTCAGGCACGCCGCCATAAGCGTGAGAGGGGCGGTCCCGCCGCGACCGGCCCGACCGGGCGTATAAAGGGCACATGGAGTTCCGCGATGTGATCGAGTTCGTCGGCAAGGTCATCGACGGTGCCGGGGTCGCGGCCATTCTCGTGGGCGCCGTTGTGGCAAGTTTGATCGCGCTGCTGCGGCTGGTCCGCAAACAGAGGCCCGTGTACCGCCCGTATCGCAGCCAACTCGGTCGTTCGATCCTGCTCGGCCTGGAACTCCTGGTCGCCGCCGACATCATCCGCACGGTCGCGATCACCCCGACCCTGGAGAGCGTCGCGGTCCTCGCCGGCATCGTGCTGATCCGGACCTTCCTCTCCTTTTCGCTGGAGTTGGAGATCACCGGGCGCTGGCCCTGGCAGACCCGCGGCGGAAAACCGGGAGCCGCAGAGGTCGACAGCTAGGGCCGCGCGCGACGCGGCCCGATCGTCCGCGCGAGCGCGTCGTGAGACAGCCGAGTCGCCCACATCTGCTGTCCGCCGGCCATACAATCAGCAGAAGTGGGCGACTGGGCGCGGTGGGGCCGTCGCGCACTCTTGACGGCGGTGCGCCGGGTTTCTACGCTGAGAGTCACGGCTACTGGCACGGCCTTCGGAGGCGGCCATCGTGAAGATTCTCATTGCCACCATGCCATTCCCCGGACACTTCGATCCGTTGACGTCGATCGCGGTTCGGCTGAAGGATCTCGGGCACGACGTGCGCTGGTACGCACCCGGCGAGTACGCGCCAACGATCGAGCGGCTCGGGATCGGTGTGCTCCGATTCCAGCGGGCGCGGGCGGTCACCGCAGAGAACATCAGCGCGCTGTTTCCCGAGCGAGCGCGCTATCGGGGCCCCAAACGCCTGGACTTCGACTTCGACAAGGTCTTCGCGGCACCGGCTCGCGACCATTACCTCGACATCCGGGACATCCGCCGGGACTTCAACTTCGAGCTGCTGGCCTGTGACATCGCGTTCTTCGCGGCCAAGCTGGTGCACGACGCGATGCGGGTGCCGGTGTACGCGGTGAACCCGGGGCCGGCAGTGGCGACATCCGTTGACGTGCCGCCGCCATTTTTCGGACTGAAGCCCGCTCGCAATTCACTCGAGCGGATGCGCGACCGGGTGGTCAGGTCGATTGTCAACAATGCGACCAGGACTGGACTCGCCAGCTTCAACGCCGCGCTCGACGCCGCTGGACTTCCTCCGATCACCAAGAGCGAGGTCATCGACTGCATGTACGGGGCGGTCGACCGCGTGTTCCAGACCGGCATCCCGGAAATGGACTTCCCGCGCTCCGACATGCCTCGGAACGTGCGCTACGTCGGGGCACTGCTGCCCGCCCGCCCGGCGTCGTTCGCAGACGTTGGCCCCCGGATCCGTGACTGGCCGGGGCCGGTCGTCGCGGTGTCGCAGGGGACAGTGGACAACCGCGACCCGTCCAAGCTGGTCATCCCGACGATGCAGGCCCTCGCCGGCACGGAGACCCTCGTCGTCGCGCTGACCGCGGGGCAGAACACCGAGCGCTTGCGGGCCGAGTATCCGGAATCGAACGTGATGGTCGAGGACTTCCTCGCGTTCGACGCGCTGTTCCCCCACACGGACGCCTTTGTCACGAATGGCGGCCACGGCAGCGTCATGCTCGCACTGCACCATCGCGTGCCGATGCTCGTCGCCGGCACCCGAGAGGGCAAGAACGACATCAACGCCCGGCTGGCCTACAACGGCCTGGCCGTCGATCTCCGCACCGAGAAGCCCTCGACCCGGCAGGTTCGTTCGGGTCTCGAACACGTGATGACGGATGCCGCCCAGCACGAACGCATCCGTCACGTGGGGTCAGTACTGGACTCGTATGACGCCCTCGCCCTCCTCGAAGAAGCCCTCGCCACCGACTTCGTGGCCCGATGAGGAGCGGGGCGAGCCGAAGGAGCCGATCATGTCCACACCATCCCGCGATGCGGTGACCGCGGGAATCGCGTTCGCGCTTGCCGCGGTCACCCTGTTCTCCGCGGCGACGTTGATGGTCATGTATATCGTGGAGGTGCCCACGAACGGCCCCTTCTATTTCGGTGCGGCCAACGACACGCTCGCCGGCATCGGCAGCCTTCTGTTCGCCTTCCTGGTGCTGCGATTCGGTCGGGAGGCCGCAGACACGAGCGTGCGCCGGTTGTTCCACCGCGCGGTGATCGTCGCGTCCCTGGCGAGTGCGCTGTCGTCGTTCCTGCTGGTCGCCAAGGTGCTTGAATTCGAGGTTTCCACCGCTCTCTCGATCGTCGCGATCATCGTACAGGCGGTGTGGCTGCTGTGGGTCTGCCAACGCTACCTCGCCCATACCGACTTCAGCCGCGGCGTCTGCCGTTTCGGGATGGTGATCGGTGCGGGGCTCTGCATCGGCCTGGCGCTTGTGAGTGCGGCCGTGCTTCTGCCGTGGCTGTCATGGCCTCAACTCACGGTCGGCGGACTCGGCCTCGTGCTCGGCGGCGCCGTCTGGCTGGCCTGGCCGGCCTGGTACTTCGTGCTGGGGCTGCGGATGAGGACTCATCGTCAGACCCGGCCGGGGGTTGCCCCGCCGGTCGCGGTCGGCTGAGCGTCGGCGCCGGGTGTCAGGGGCTGGGGGTCTGCGCTGGCCGGCGGCTCCGGTCCTGTCCTATCCGTACGGCCGGGTGACGTTGCGGCCGTCCCACGCCGGGCGGTCGACATGCTGTTCGAGCTCGAGCGTGTCCTTCTCCTCGGTGCCGTACTTCGCGGGGTCCGGTGGGTTCAGGGCCTGGTCGACGGTGAGCAGGCCGTCCGGGTCCTTGGGGTCGTAGATGCCGGTCAATCGCTCACCTATCGTTGGCCGGTGTTTGTCGTGGGACATGCTGTCAGCCTACGAAGGTTGGCCGTCGCGCGGTACAGTCGGTCAGATACTTCCGGGAGATCGGTCTCAATGTCGATGACTTCAGCTTCAGAGAGCGCGGACCGATGATCGCCATCATCGGACAGGGCACGATGGGCCGCGCGCATGCACTGGCCTGGTCAGAGCTCGGCCTCGGCGACACGATCAAGTACATCTGCACCCCTCGGCCGGGACCCGCGCTGGCGGGGGCACCGGCGGCCCGGTTCGTGACAGACCTCGACACGGTGCTGCACGATGACGAGGTCGAGATCGTGTCGGTGTGCACGCCGACTCCCTCGCACCCGGCGATTGCGATCCAGGCGTTGCGGGCCGGCAGGAGCGTGCTGCTCGAGAAACCGATCGCGCTCACCCGCTCGGAGGCGTTGAGCATCGCGGAGGTCGCGGCGGAGTGCCAGGGCACGTTCATGGTCGCCCACGTCGTCCGGTTCTTCGAGGGGTACCGGATGCTGCGAGAGAAGGCCGAGGCCGGTGGATTCGGCGACGTCCAATCGGTGCTGGCCAGCCGGGAGACCACGCCGCCCAGGGTCCCGTGGTTCCTGGACGAGTCGGTGTCGGGCGGTCCCCTGGTCGACTTCGCCATTCACGACTTCGACCAGCTGAACCTCTTCCTCGGAACCCCGCACGCGGTCACCGCCGTCAGGGGTGACCAGCCCGGGGAGATCGTGACCACGGTGGCCTACGCCGGCGGAGGCGTTGGCCGGGTGGTGACCCGCACCGAGCTCCCGCCGGGTTCGCCGTTTTCCAGCTCGATTCGAATCGATGGTTCCAGCGGCGACGGTTCCTTCACACATCACGCATCGGACGCCGATTCTCCGTACACCCGCCAGGCGGAATACTTCCTCGACTGCGTCACCCGACGGATTCCGCCCGACTTCTGCCCGACGGATGCCGCCCTGCTGGCACTCGAGGTCTCGCTGGCCGCCCGCGACTCGCTTCGAACCGGGGGAACGGTAGAGATCGCATAGAGGGAACGAGGAGGTTCCTGCGCGACTACCCGCGCGCCTCGGGGATGTAGGCGACGGCCTGTACCTCGACCAGGAACTCCGGCGCCAGCAACGGCGCGATCACCGTTGCCCGTGACGGGCGATTGTCGCCGAAGGCGCTCCGCCACGCAGCGTTGAAGTCAGCCGCCAGGGTGACGTCGGTGAGGAACACCGTTGCCGACACGACGTCGGCGAGGGTGCCGTTGCAGGCGGCAAGCACCGTCGTCAGCCGGGCGATCGCCTGGGTGGTCTGCGCTCCCATGTCGCCCGGAGCGACCACGCCATTGGCGTCCTCAGAGACCTGCCCGCTCACGTAGACGAAGTCGCCGGCGCGAGAAGCCGACGGGAAGTTCGACTCCGGAGTGGTGATCCCGTCGACGTGGAGGCGTTCAACGCGGGTTGCAGTCATGATGTGGTCCCAATCTGTGGCGCGGATGTGGCGGTGAGCGGATGCGACGTGGTCGGTCCGGCCTCATCCTATGAGGGGATGGCGGGCCGTACCCATCCCGCCCTGTTTCGCTCTGGCGCTTCGCTCTGGCGCACTTCGTGCTGGCGCGCGAAATTGCACGGGGCGCGCGGTACATCGGGTGCCCGGAGCGTTCTTGCGCGCCGGGGCGGGACGCCGGTCCACGAGGAGCCGGGCGACGCAATCGGGTGCCATGGGGATTCGCGCGCCGGTTCCCGTGGCGCCGGTGGCCGGTTCCCGGGAGCGGGGCGCGGGACCTCGGGCAGGGCGCTGGACGTCGGGCAGGGCACGCGATATGTGGGGGAGCCGGGGGCGCGACATCGTGCGGTGTCCGACATCTCGGGGCGCGCGAAATTGCGCCGGGCGCGCGGTATATCGGGTGCCGGGTGCGTTTTCGCGCGCCCGCACGGGAATGTCGGGTGGCGGAAGCGTTCTTGCGCGCCGGGGCGGGGGAGCGGGCGACGGAACCGCGAGCCATGAGGATTGGCGTGCAGCTCCCGGGAGCGCGGAGCGGGGGCGCGCTACATCGCGCCTGGCGCGCGGTATCGGCCGAGGCGCGGGACTTCAGATGGGGCGCGGGACATCGGGTGGGGCGCGCGGTATACCGGGTGCCGGGCGGGGTTTCGCGCGCCCGGGCGGGATTCGGTGCGGGGCGCGCGGTATCGGCCGGGGCGCGGGACTTCAGGTGGGGCGGGACTTCAGATGGGGCGCGGGACATCGGGTGGGGCGCGCGGTATACCGGGTGCCGGGCGGGGTTTCGCGCGCCCGGGCGGGATTCGGGTGCGGGGCGCGCGGTATCTGCCGCGGCGCGGGACATCGGGTGGGGCGCGGGGTATGTCGGGTGCCGGGAGGGGTTTCGCGCGCCCGGGCGGGATTCGGGTGCGGGGGGCGCGGTTTCACGCGCCAGAGCTGGCATGAGGGGGTGCCGGAGCGTTTCCGCGCGCCTGCGCGAGGGGGGAGGAGCGCACTCTCCCTGGTCGCCAATACCGGCGCACATCTGGCGGTTGCACCCGGTGCGGGGGCAAGCTGTAGTGCGCGGCCGAACAGCCGCGCGGGGGAATCCCGCGGGCGCCCGACCGGCGCCCAGCCGAACCGCTTGGAGGCTGGCATGACCACTCACTACGACCTCGTGATCCTCGGGGCCGGTCCCGGCGGGTATGTTGCGGCAGTGCGCGCAGCCCAGCTCGGCCTGAACATCGCCATAGTGGAAGAGAAGTACTGGGGCGGAGTCTGCCTCAACGTCGGCTGCGTGCCGACGAAGGCGTTGCTGCGGAACGCGGAGCTCGCGCACACCTTCACCCACGATGCCGCGCTCTTCGGCATCAGTGGCGACGTCAGCTTCGACTACGGCATCGCCTTCGATCGGAGCCGCAAGGTTGCCGACGCCCGCGCCAAGGGCGTGCACTTCCTGATGCGCAAGAACAAGGTGACCGAGTACGACGGCCGTGGAACCCTCACCGGCCCCACCAGCATGGACGTCGCCTTGAGCAATGGTGAAGCGGATGCCCTCACGTTCGACAACCTGATCATCGCGACCGGCTCGACAGTGCGGTCCCTGCCCGGCGTCGAGCTCGGAGCGAACATCGTCACCTACGAAACCCTGATCCTCGAGCGCACCCTCCCGGAGTCCCTGGTGATCGTGGGCGCCGGGGCGATCGGGGTCGAGTTCGCCTATGTGATGAAGAACTACGGCGTCGACGTCACCATCCTCGAGTACCTCGACCGAGCCCTGCCCAACGAAGACGTCGACGTCTCCAAGGAGGTTGAGAAGCAACTGAAGAAGCTCGGCGTGGCCCTGCTCACCTCCGTGCGTGTGGGCGAGGTCGTCGACAATGGCACGGATGTCACGGTCAGCTACGCAGGCACGGCCGGAGGCACCCACAGCGTCACCGGTGCCAAAGTGCTGATGTCGGTCGGCTTCGGAGCCAACGTGACCGGCTTCGGGCTGGAGAGCACCGGCGTCGAACTGACCGACCGCGGGGGGATCTCGATCGATGACTACATGCGCACCAACGTCGCCGGAATCTACGCGATCGGCGACGTCACGCTGAAGCTGCAGCTCGCGCACGTTGCGGAGGCCCAGGGTATCGTGGCCGCCGAGACCATCGCGGGTGCCGAGACAATGGAGCTCGGCGACTATCGGATGATGCCCCGCGCCACCTACCTGCAGCCGCAGGTGGCGAGCTTCGGTCTCACCGAGCAGCAGGCCCGGGACGAGGGATACGACGTCAGGGTGTCGACTGCGCCGTTCCTGGCCAACGCCAAGGCGCATGCGCTCGGCGATTCCAGTGGCTTCGTGAAGCTGGTCGCCGACGCTAAATACGGCGAGCTTCTCGGCGGGCACCTGGTGGGGCACGACGTGTCAGAGTTGCTTCCCGAACTCACCCTCGCCCAGAAGTGGGACCTCACCGCGACCGAGCTGGCGCGGAATGTGCACGCGCATCCGTCGTTGAGCGAGTCGCTGCAGGATGCCTTCCACGGCCTGACCGGCCACATGATCAACATGTAGCGAAACCCGGGTGACTGGCCACTCGCGGCCGGTCACCCGGGTTTCGACCATCAGCGTGCCGCGACCAGGGTCCTGGATTCGGTGGTGCCGCTGGTGAGCTCCGCGCCGCGGGTCTCCGGCAGGAAGAAGAAGACCACGATGGCGGCGATCAGGTAGAAGCCGGCCGTGCTGCCCAGGGCGATGACCGGCCCGAACTGCAGCGAGAGGAAGCCGACCAGGGCCGGCGCGATGGCGCTGACCGCGCGCCCGGTGTTGTAGATGAAGCCCTGCGCGAAAGCACGAATCTCGGTGGGGAACAGCTCGGCGAAGGTGGGGCCGAATCCGCTGTAGAAGCCGGTTCCGACGAATGCCATGACCGCGCCGAACAGCATCAGTGCGACGTCGCCCTTGATCGTCACGAAGAGGGGGACGCAGACGACAGCGGCGAGGAAGAAGAGCATGAAGGTTTTACGGCGGCCGATCTTATCGGCGATGTAGCCGAAGCAGATGAACCCGGCGCCGGCGCCGACCTGCATGACGATGATCCAGGTCATCGACTTCACCAGGCTGAGCCCCTGCCCGCCGTCGGCGACCGGCGTGGCCAGGTAGGTGGGAATCCAGGTGAACAGCCCCCAGTAGCCGCAGGACGCGGCGGCGGTGAACGCGAGGCAGACGATCGCCGACTTCTTGTGGTCGATGAAGAGGCGCTTGATCGCCTGGCGGAGGTTGACGCGTTCGGCCTTCTTCCACACCTCTGATTCCTCGGTGTTGTGACGGATCCAGAAAGCCAGGATCGCCGGGATGACGCCGAAGAAGAAGGCCCAGCGCCAGCCGGCGATCGGGATGATCACCGCTGCGACGATTGCCGCCAGCGCGTATCCGCTGGCGAAGGCGCTCTGCACCCAGGCGAGCACCTTGCCGCGGTGGCGGGCCGGCCAGGTTTCGGACACGAGCGCCGAGCCGGCAGACCACTCGCCGCCGACGCCGAGGCCAACGATGATCCGGAACACCATCAGCACGGCGATGTTCGGCGCGAAGCCGCAGAGCACCGTGCCCAGTGAATAGCAGATGATGCTGGCCATCATCGATTTGGTGCGCCCGATGCGGTCGGCGAGGAACCCGAAGACGAATCCACCGAAAGCGGATGCGACCAGGGTCAGTGAGGCGACAAGTCCCGCGATCCCGGCATCCGAGCGGAATTCGGTGATCACGTAGCCGATGACGAAGGAGAAGATGATGAGATCCATCACGTCGAGCATCCAGCCCAGGTAGGCGCCGGTGAAGGCCCGCCACTGGTTCTTGGTCGCTCCGCGGTACCAGGGGGCGTCAGCCACTTCGGTAGAACTCTCCGTTGCCATGGAATCTCCTTTGATGTCCTTGTCCGGCATGCGATACCAGGGCGACTGTTGTGCGGCGCGCCGGTCGGCGCTGGGATCCTCCGTCAGGAATGGCGGGGGCACTGCAGTAGCGTGCAGCACTCCGCACAAAATGTCAATTTTGTATCGCCTAACGAGAGTTGTATATTGGCCAGCGATACAAAACAACCGAGCGTGAGGAAAGAACGCATGTCGACGACGACGATGTTCCTGTATGAAGACGTGCTCCCCGCCGGCGCGCTTCCGGTCTACCTGCCAGCCGCGCCACGAGCGATCTACCTGCGGACGGGCGGCGCTCACTTCGTCTCCGATGATTACAGCCAGTACCTCGACGACGGCAACGGCATCACCACCGACGGCCAGCTCACGATCCGAGCCGGGGCGACCGAGACGACGCTGTGGCGCTGGGAACTCGCGGCGGGCGACAGCAGCGCCCACCGGGACCACGCCCTGCGCGCGGCGCCGAGCACCTCGTCGCAGGAGAAGCTCCGCGCGGAGCTCGACCTCGACCCCGGTTTCCGGTGGTTGATCCGATTGGACAGCGTGACCTTCCCGCCCGGTGGAACAGCGTGGACCCACATGCACCAGGGGCCGGGCGTGCGCATCTGCCTCGACGGGGAGATCACGATCGACACCGATGGCGTGGCCAGCGTGTACCGGCCGGGGGAGGCCTGGGCTGAGAAGGGCGTCGTGCCGGTGCTGGCGCCGACGACGACGGTGTCCTCAACCACCTTCATCCGCTGTTTCATGCTGCCGCAGCACAACCGCGGCGTCTCATCGTTCCGCACGGTGCTTCCGGAGGATCGGGCGAAACCCAACACCCAGAGCTACCACATCTTCAGCGAACGCCTCATCGAACCGGTCGGGTGACGATCTCGAGTGCGTCTGGGACGGCTAGTGTCAGTCGCAGTGTCGCGGTGACAACGCCAGAACTGTGCCGCATGAAGGAGAGCGCGTAATGGAAGGTGGCAAGCCCGGAGCCGGGGTCCCTCCCGCCGAGGAACCGTCGACGTCGCTGATCTCACTCAAGATCATCGAGACCATGCTGGAGGCCCCCGGTCCCTGGGGCGTTTCCGAGCTCGCCGTTCGTCTCGGTATTCCGAAGGCACGGGTGCACCGCCACCTCACCCAGCTGCGGTCGGCGGCCTACGTGCGGCATGATCCCGCGACCCGGCGGTACGAGGTCGGATGGCGGCTGGTGCTTCTCGGCGAGCGGATCGCCGCGCAGAGCAGTGCCTCCACCATCGCGCGGCCGCTGATGGACGACCTTCGAAACCGGGTACGCCAGACCATCGTCTTCGCTCAGGTCTCCGATCTGGGTGTGGTGGTCACCGAGGTGCTTCCCGGCGGTTCGCCGATCGACGTGGTGCTCTCGCCCGGCACCACCTTCGGCTTCAACGCTGCCGCACAGGGCAAGATCGCGCTGGCCTTCGGCTCTCCCGAACAGGTCGAGAGCTGGTCGGCCATCGCCCCGGAGACACGCACCGACCACACGATCGTCGACGAGGAGCTGTTGGCGGTCGAGATCGCCGAGGCGCGTGAACGGGGATGGGCATCCGCTCCAGAAGAGACGTACGTGGGGGTGAATGCGCTCGCCGCGCCCATTCTGGGCCACAGCGGCCAGCTCATCGGCACCCTCGCCATCGTCGGCTCCGTGCACTACCTGCCGGACCCGCCCCCCGCCGTCATGACCAACGCTTTGCTTGACACCGCCGCCCGGCTTTCAGCCGACTTCGGCTACGACCCGGAATCACCCGCCACACCGTCGAACGTCACACCGTCGAACAATACCGAGGAGTCTTAATGCCCATCGTCCAAATCAGTGTCGTGAAGGGGAGAGACCGCGCGTCGATCTCCCGGTGCGTGCAGGAAGTGGCCAGGACCGTGTCCGAGACCCTTGGGGCGCCGCTGGCGTCGGTTCGCGTCATGGTGACCGAAATCGAACCCGAGTTCTTCTCCGTCGGGGCAACGCTCAAGAGCGAGAGCGCAGCATCCGTTTCGACCGGTACCGACGACACGGTGGGCGCAGAGTGAGCGCCCTGGTCGAGGATTCGGCTCGTGCCCTGCTCGGCGCCTATGCCGACCGGGTGCCGATCCAACCCATCTTCGGGTCCGCCGGCGACGCGCAGCTCCGCGACGCCTACGCGATCCAGCGTGCGCAGGTCGACACCTGGACGGCCGACGGCCGTCTCGTGAAGGGACACAAGGTCGGCCTCACCTCCCGCGCGATGCAGCTGCAGCTCGGCGTGGACCAGCCCGACTACGGTGTGCTTCTTGACGACATGTTCTACCTCGACTCGGAATCGATTCCGGCCGGTCGGTTCCTGCAGCCGAAAATCGAGCCGGAAATCTCGTTCGTGCTGAAGAAGAGCCTGCGGGGCCCGGGCGTCACGGTGGCCGAGGCCATCCAGGCCGTTGATTTCGCCATCGCGTCGCTGGAGATCATCGACTCGCGCATCGCCGACTGGAAGATCTCCCTCGCGGACACCATCGCCGACAACGCGAGCTCCGGCGGCGTGGTGCTGGGAAGCACGCCGGTGCGGCTGGAGAACATCGACCTGGTGCGCAGCGGATGCGTCCTGTACAAGAACGGGGAACTGGTGGGGACCGGGGCCGGCGGTGCCGTGCTCGGCTCACCGATCAACGCGCTGGTGTGGTTGGCGAACACCGTCGGTCGTCAGGGCGTCACCCTCGAGGCGGGGGCCGTCGTCATGCCGGGCTCGCTGTGCGCGGCAGTCGCCGTCGCCCCGGGCGACACCGTGTCGGCCACCTTCGCCGGACTCGGCACCGTCACCACGAACTTCGCAAAGGACTAGCCATGACTATCTGGAACATCGACAGCGCCGCCCGACACCTCCTCGACGCCGAAGCCGACCGTCGTGACATCACGCCCATCACCGACGACTGGGCGGAACTGGACATCGCGACCGGCTACCGGGTGCAGGACGCCCTGATCACGGACAAGATCGCGAACGGTCACACCGTCGTCGGGGTCAAGCTCGGCCTCACCTCTCGGGCGAAACAGCAGCGCATGGGGATCGACTCGCCCCTCACCGCGGTGCTGACCGACAAGATGTACCTGGAGGCGGGCGTTCCGGTCGACTTCAGCCGCTTCATCCACCCGCGCATCGAGCCCGAAATCGTGTTCGTTATGGGCGAGGACCTGGCCGGACCCGGCATCACCTCCGCGCGGGCGCTTGCCGCCGTGCGATCGGTGCACGCCGGTTTCGAAGTCATCGACAGCCGCTACCGGGACTTCAAGTTCACCCTGCCGGACGTCATCGCCGACAATGCGTCGTCAGCCGGCTTCTACCTCGGGGGGATCGCGCGGGGCCCGTTCGATCTGGACCTGCAGATGGAAGCCTGCCTCGTGCGGGTGAACGGGCAGGTGGTGTACTCGGCCACCGGCGCGGCAGTGCAGGGGCATCCGGCCGAGGCGCTGGCGCTGGCCGCCAACTCCCTGGCGGCTCGTGGGCGATCCATCCACGCCGGGGACATCGTTCTCACCGGGGGCATGACCGACGCGGTTTTCGTCAACCCGGGCGACCAGATCTCCGCCGAATTCACGTCGCTGGGCAGCATCGTCGTCGCCGGAGGCGCAGCCGCCCCGAGATGTTGAAATAATAGACGGTCGGGCAATCAGCCGGACAGGCGCAGGCCAGGTCAGGAGCAGGATGCCGAAAGCAACGCGAGACGTACGAGACCGGCGGATGTCATGGGTGGCATTCGCCGTCGCCGCCGTCAACCTCGTGGCCAGCGTGATGTTCGTTGTGATGTTCCTGGCGGAGGTGCCGCTGAACGGACCGTACATCTTCGGCCGCACCTATGACGTGCTGTTTGCGGTCAGCAGCGTGCTGGCGGTATTCCTCATCGCCCACCTCGACGGCAAGGTGAAAGGCTCCGCGGGCCTGCGCATCGTCGGCCTGCTCGCCAGCGTGGTCCTGCTCGCCGCCGCGGTGGCGCTGGTGCTGCTGGCCCTCGGCGTGGTCGGCGTCTGGGTTTCCGTTCCCCTCGCCGTCGCCGCCATGTTCCTGCACGGGGTGTGGATGTTCTGGGTGAATCGCAGGCTGGGCGCCGACGGCATCTTCTCGCGTCTGCTCAGCACCTGGGGCCGGCTCACCGGCGCCGGCCTCATGATCGGTCTGGTCATCGGAGCGGTGGGAATCATCCTTCCGCCGCTCACCATTCCCCAGCTGCTCGTGCTCGGTCTCGGCATCTTCGTCGCCGGCGGCGTCTGGGCGGCCTGGCCGGTCTGGTACCTGATGCTCGGTGCCCGGCTGCGCAAAGCGGATGCCGCCCCCCGCGCCCGGGGACGCCGCAAGGCTCCCGTCGGCTGAGCCCCATCTCCCTCGCGTCCTTGTCGACCGGTGGGCCGCGGTTTTACCATGGGTGGCGTGGGCGCACGCGTCGTTGACCGCACCGGCCGCACAAACGAAACCTCCTCGCTTGGGCTGATCGGGCGTGGGCCGTGACGGCGCTGGACACCGGCGGAAGCGGCAGGATTGCAGCCGACGAGCCCGCGATACGCGCCTTGGAGCACGCCTTCCGAGGCGAACTGGTTCGCCCCGGCGACCACACCTACGATCGAGCGCGCCGCGTCTGGAACGGCTCGATCGACCGCCGTCCGGGCATGATCGCCCGGGCCGCACATGCCGACGACGTGGTGGCGGCGGTGCGTTTCGCCCGGCGCAGCAACGCCATGGTCGCCGTGCGAGGAGGGGGCCACAGCTTTCCGGGGTACTCCGTGTGCGACGACGGACTGGTGATCGACCTCTCGGCGATGAACGGCATCCGTGTCGATCCGGAGGCTCGCACCGCGCGGGTGCAGGCCGGTGCGCTGCTCGGCGACCTCGACCGGGCCACCCAGCAGTACGGGCTCGCCGTGCCGTCGGGCATCGTCACCCACACCGGCGTCGCGGGGCTCACCCTGGGCGGCGGCCTGGGCTGGCTGATGCGGAAGTACGGGCTCAGCATCGACCAGCTGCTCGCGGTGCAACTCGTCACCGCCGATGCCGAGGCCGTGGCGGCGAGCGCCACCGAGAACCCGGACCTGTTCTGGGGCGTGCGTGGTGGAGGTGGCAACTTCGGCATCGTCACTGAGTTCGAGTTCCGGCTCAACCCGGTCGGGCCGATCGTCGTGGCCGGACCGATCTTCTGGCCGATGTCCGAGTCACCGAAACTCCTGCGCTTCTACCGCGACTGGTCAAACGAGGCGCCCGACGAGCTGATGACTCTGGTGGTGCACCGCCGGGCTCCCGCGGTTCCGTACCTTCCGAGCGGGGTGCACGGCCAGCCTGTGGTCGCCGTCATCAGCTGCTATGCGGGCCCGGTCGACGACGCCGAGACGGTGCTGCAGCCGCTGCGGCGGTTCGGTTCCCCGATCCTCGACCTCTGCGCGCCCAGGCCGTTCATCGAGCACCAGGCCATGTTCGACCTGAGCTATCCGCCCGGCTGGTTGTACTACGTGCGCTCCAGCGATGTCGCCTCCCTCAGCGATGAGGTGATCGACATCACCGTCGACCACGCCGCCCGGATCGTGTCGCCGCTCACCGCCTTCCCGATTTGGCAGGGCGGCGGTGCGGCGGCCCGCATCGCCGACGAGGACACCGCGTTCAGCGGGCGGACCAAGGGCAACACCTTCAACATCACCGGCATCGCAGCGGACGTGTCCGGCTTCGCCCTGGAACGCGAGTGGGTGCGCGGCTTCTGGGGCGAGCTGGCGCCCTTCCACACCGGCGTGTACACGAACTTCCTGATGGACGAGGGCGACGACCGCGTGCGGCAGGCGTACGGCGAACAGAAGTACCAGCGGCTCCGGGCGCTGAAACGGACCTGGGACCCGGACAACTTCTTCCGCCTCAACCAGAACATCTCCCCGCTCCCCGCGTAGGGTCGTCCCCTCGGTTCCACGAATGCCGAAGCGGCACTCGAAGAGGGGGGAGTCCATGAACGGATGCCCCGTGGTTCGCTGCTAGGTTCAAGACCAAGCAGAATCCCGTGGGGGAGCCGTACCCGTGACTACAGTCGATCTGATCGCCGAACCGGAGCTGTCGGTGCCCGCGCCGGCCGCTGTCGCCGTGCCGTCGATCGACGAGTTGCTCGCTGAATCCGAAGCGCACGTCGTGAGCGGGCAGCACCGCGTCGGCGCGAATCGCGCGGAAAGGGTGCTGCAACGCAGCGATGCCACCGAAACTGAGAAAGCGAACGCGCGGGCGATCCTGGCACTGCACCGGCTGCGACTGGGCGACTTCGAGGCATCCGTTCACAACGGTCTCCTGGCGCTGGACTACCTCACCGACAGCGGAGACCTGCTGCGGCAATCCAAAGTGCACTCCACCCTCGCGTTGGCCTTCACCGAGACGGCCCTGAACGAGGCCGCGCTTCGCCACGTGCTTGCGGCCCTCGAGGCGGCGCGCGCCTGCGGAGACGCCACAGCCGAATTCTGGGCGTTGAGCCGGTCCTCCATGGTGCACGAGGCCATGGGAGACACGCACCGCGGACTGGAACTGGGCAGGCAGGCCCTCGCCCTTGCTCGCACCCGGGAAGACGCGGAAGCGGGATTCGCGGCGCTGAACAACCTCGGCGACACCTGCCAGGTCGTCGCGCGGGAGCAGCGCGCGCAGGGGCTGGACGCCGGAGCGGCACTGTCGGAAGCCCGCGACCACATGCGGGAGGCCGTGGCCCTGGCCAACGCCCAGGGCCATGCGTACTGGGAGACCGTCGCCCGGAACAACATGGTCGGTATCCTTACCGACCTGGGCGAGTACGCGGAGGCGCGCGAGCAGGCCGCTCGCGCCAAGGTGCTGGCGAAGACGAACGGGTACCGCAACCTCGAGGTCAGCATCGACGTGCAGCTTGCCGAGGTGGTGCGGGCCGAGGGCAGCTTCGCCCTGGCCACGTCGATGATGGACTCACAGCTGGCTGACCCGGACCTCGACGAATATCCCGTGCTGCTGACCCGGTTGCACCGGTCGCTCTACGAAATGCACAAGGCCGCCGGCCGGTTCGAAGAGGCCCTTGCTCATCACGAGGCGCTGCACACCCTGGTTCTGAACGGCACCACGGAGGCGGCCGGCCTCCAGTCGCAGATGCTGATCAACACCCTCGAGATCGAGCAGGCCAGACACGAGGCGGAACGTTCGCAGCACGAGGCGGAGCTGCAGCGGGTGCGGGCTGAGGAGGCCGATCTTGAGGCGCACACGGACCCGCTCACCCGGTTGCCGAACCGTCGCGCCCTCGACCGGCACCTTCCGGCGCTGATGGTTCGCGCCGTCGACATCCAGCAGCCGCTGTGCGTGGCGATGGTCGACTTCGACCACTTCAAGAACGTGAACGACGTGCACGGGCACGCCACGGGTGACCTGGTGCTCACCGCGATGGCGGGGATGCTGCGCGCGGCCACTCGGGACAGCGACCTGGCGGTGCGGGTCGGCGGCGAGGAGTTCCTGCTGGTCTTCGGCAACACCACCCTCGATGCGGCAACCCGGGCCTGCGAACGACTCGTCACCGCGGTCCGCGACCACCCGTGGGATGGCCTGGCCACCGGGCTGGCCTGTACCGTCAGCGTCGGCCTGGCCGAACTGCAGGCGGACGAGTCACCGGAAGACTGGCTGGCGCGGGCTGACGCGGCGCTGTTCGCCGCCAAGCACGCCGGCCGCGACCGGGTCTGCCTGGCCACGGCCTGACCGGCACGCCGGCATCCGGCCCACCAACGGCTAACCGGTGCATGCCCCTCGCACTCCGTGAGGTGCCAGCAAGTCCCGGTCGCGGGCATCCGTGACCAGGACTTGTTGGCACCTCATCTGAACGGTCGGGGCTCGGCGATGCGAGATCACACTCGCAGCCGCTGGCTACCGGCCGAAGGGCACGATGGTGACCGACCCATTGGTGGTGCGGGCCACGATGGTGCGGGGAGAACCGGGGTCGGAAGGGACGGCATCCGTGTGGACTCCACCATTCGTCGTGTCGGTGTCCAGGGCGTACGCCGTGCCGTTGTCCGGCACAACGATGTGGATGGCACCGTTCGTGCTCGACGCCTGTGCACTCGTCGGCGCCTCGGCGAACTGGAGCTCGACGCCGCCGTTGGTGGTGTCGGCGAGAACGTCGGTGGAGGCCGAGTCGTGCACCCGAATCGCGCCGTTGGTGGTGCGCAGGGCGACCTGGCCGACCGTGCCGGTGGTCTCGATGCGTCCGTTTTCGGTGGTGAAGTCGAGGTCGCCGGTGAGGCCCTCTGTCGTGATCGAGCCGTTGTCGCCGCGCACGGTGACGGCGAGGTCGGCCGGCACGTTGATGTGAAGGGTGACGCCGCAGCGGGCGAAGAGGAACCAGCCGCTGGGGCAGCCGCCGGTAATGCGGGATTCACCGTTGACCGTGGTCAGGCGGAGCGTTGGCTTGCCGCCCGCGTAGCTTCCGGTCATGGTCACGTGCACCTGGCCGTCGCTGCTCGGCGCGAATTCGAGCGCCGCGTTCGGCACGTTGACGGAGACGGACGTCCCGGCCACGGCCTGCTCAGCGGCCGCGGCGGTCGCGCGGGTGAAGACGCTCAGGCTGACCGCGACGGTGCCGACCACGAGCGCGATCACGAGCAGGGGCACACCGATGAACAGGAGCGCCTTGCCCAGGGTGCGGCCGGGCCGTGTGGGCGCCAGGGCCGGGGTCTGTCCGGGCGCGGGCGCGGGTGCGGATGCCGGTGGTTGCGGGGGGATGCTCGTGGACATGATGTTCGGGGTCTTCCTATGCGGTGGTGGGGTGCAGTTCCCTGCGTATGAATTCAGCGTATGAGCCGCGGACTTCCGGTCGACAGGGGGCGGGCACACCGGTATTCGGCGGGTAAACCCCCGTACATGTTCAGGCCCCGCGAGCGCCGTGAGCCTCGGCCACGGCTCACCTTCCGGTCGTAGAATCGACGGCACGCCGGAAGGAGAATTGTGAGCGACAGCGTGATCGACCCGATCGTCGCCCCGTCGGGCACGGGCTGCGTCGAGTGCCTGGAGCACGATGGTTGGTGGTTCCACCTGCGGCGCTGTGCTACCTGCGGGCACGTCGGCTGTTGCGACTCGTCGCCGATGCAGCATGCCAGCGCCCACGCGGCCGAGACGGGGCATCCGCTGGCCCGGTCGTTCGAACCGGACGAGAGCTGGTTCTGGAACTACCAGACCAACGAGTTCGCCGCCGGTCCTGAGCTGTCGCCGCCGGCCCACCGCCCGCGCTCGCAGCCGGCGCCCGGGCCCGCCGGCCGGGTGCCGTCCGACTGGAGAAAGCACCTGCACTAGACGCTCCGACATCGTTCAGGTGGTGCGCGTGCCCATCGCCACATGCACGGATGCGACGGCGCTGGCACCTTCGCCGACCGCTGCTGCAACGCGTTTCATCGACCCTCGCCGAACGTCTCCCGCGGCGAAGACGCGCGGAATGCTCGTCTCGAACGGCAGCGGCGACCGGCCCAATGCTGACCAGGCGTCGCCGAGATCACTGGGCTCAAGTTGCACGTCGGTCTTGATGAACCCGTTCTCGTCGGTCGCAATGTCGGCCAGCCAGGTGCTGGCAGGGTCGACGCCGATGAAGCAGAACAGACCCCGGCAGGCCTTCCGGTGCACGCCGCGGGAGCGGTCGGTGATCGTGATCCCCTCCAGCGAGGTGTGACCTTCAAGGCGCGTGACCTCCGCGGATTGATGAATCGTCACGCGCGGTTCCACCAGCAGCCGGTCGACCAGGTAGCTCGACATGCTGGCGCGGATGTCGGGGGCCCGGACCACCAGGCTCACCTCGCTCCCGCGCGAGGCGAAGAGCAGGGCCGCCTGCCCCGCTGAGTTGGCTCCGCCGACGACCGTGACCGGACCCGCGTCGATCAGCCGCGCCTCCAGCTCGGTGGCCGCATAGTAGATTCCGGTTCCGACGAAGTCGTCCCAGCGGTCCAGCGCCAGCGACCGGTAGTGCGCTCCCGTCGACACCACAATTGCGTGGGCGTGCAGTTCAGCGCCGCCTTCGAGGAGGACAGCCATCCGTTCACCGTCGACGGAAAGGGCGATCACCTCACACGGACTGTAGATCCTGGTGCCGAACTTCTGCGCCTGCACCGTGGCCAGACCGGTCAGCTCGCCGCCGCTGATGCCGTTCGGAAACCCGAGGTAGTTCTCGATCCGTGAGCTCGCTGCCGCCTGGCCGCCCGGACCGATCCCGTCGAGCACGACGGTGGTGAGGCCCTCCGACGCCCCGTACACGGCCGCGGCGAGTCCGGCGGGACCACCGCCCACCACGACCAGGTCCACCTCTTCGTTGTTGCCGATCGGCAGGGACAGGCCCAGTCGGGCGGCGATGAGTCCCGGGGTGGCGTTCCTGATCACGTCGTCGCCGATCAGCACGGCGGGGAAGTCGGCGCTCTCGACGCCGGCTGACGCCGCGAGCGCGAGACCGGAAACCGATTCGTCGTGGAGCCACAGGTACGGCAGCTCCAGGCGCAGCAGGTAGGACTTCAGTGCGAAGCCGCCCGCCGACCACGGGCTGCCGATGACCTCGATGCTGCGTGCGGCGGGTCCGTTGCGGATGAGTTCCCTGCGGGTGCGGAACGCCCGGAGCAGCAGGTCGGAGAGTTCCGGATCCTCTGCCATCAGCTGGCGGAAGCGCGCGGGGGAGATTCGGTGGATGCGCCCCGGGTGGCTGGCCCGAGCCGTCAGGTAGACGGTTTGCCCGGTCAGGAGACTCAACTCGCCGAGGAACCGGCCGGCTCCATGCCGGGCGACAAGTTCTTCCGGCGCGTCCCGGGTCCGCTCGCGCACAACCTCGATTTCACCGGAGTCAACCAGAACGAGGTCGTAACTGAGGTCGCCGCTTCGGAACAGGACATCGCCGGTCTCGACGTCTTCCGGCGACCCGTATGCACGCATCCGGGTCAGCTGGGCGTCGGTCAGCTGCGGGCTTCCCGGGATCGGACCGGTCGCCGGGGCGAGTTGTGGCATGGTCATGGTCGTTCCTCCTCCGCACGTTGGGCGGGAACTGCCAGTTCGCGTACCGAACTGCGGGGATTTTCGCCACGGATGCGCAAAAGGACCGATTTTCGGCCCGGTGGAGTGAGAATCCCAGCGGTTATGTACACGGCTACGTGCCGTCCCCGTCCAGCGGGGACGCGGCCGCTTCGGCCGCCGGGCTCTCCGCGGTCGGATTCGTGAACGGGACCGCCCCGAGCGCCTCCGAGGAGGTGCGGACCGGCCCGAGCGTGCGCTGCCGCAGCGGATCACGGCGCAGGTCGACATAGAGCGAGACGCACAAGCCGATGATGATCAGCACGAACGGGCTGGCCGCCAGGATGGTGAAGGTCTGCAACGCCCCGAGCCCGCCGACGAACAACAGCACGGCGGCCACGGTGCCGGTGAGGACCGCCCAGAAGATCACCAGCGGCTTCCACGGCTCCTTTCGCCCGCGGCTGGAGAGCGTGCCGAGCACGAGAGCGCCCGCATCCGCTCCGCTGACGAAGAACACCGCCGTCAGCACCATCACCACCAGCGCCGACCCGATGAAGAACGGGTACTGCTGCAATGCCGCGAAGAATCCCGCGGCCTCACTGCCGGTGCCGGCGATGTCAACGCCGTTCAGTTGCAGCTTCAGCCCCGCCCCGCCGAAGACAACGAACCACAGGATGCTGACCGCGGTGGGCACCAGAAGCACCCCGAGCACGAACTCGCGGATGGTGCGGCCGCGAGAGATCCGGGCGATGAATGTGCCGACGAACGGGGTCCAGGAGATCCACCAGGCCCAATAGAAGATCGTCCAGCTGGCCAGCCAGCTTCCGCCGCCGAAGACCGCGGAGTGGAAACTCATCGGGACCAGGTTGGCCAGGTACGCCCCGACCGATGATAGCAGCAGGTTCAGGATGAACACCGTCGGGCCGACCACGAAGACGAACACCACGAGCACCGCCGACAGCACCATGTTCGTGTTACTCAGCCACTTGATGCCTTTCGCCAGCCCGCTCGCGGCGGAGAACACGACTCCAACGGTCAGCACGCAGATGATGATGATCGGCAGGGTCGTCCCCGGGTCGTCGCTGAACTTCCCGGTGGTGAGCAGTGACACCCCGGCCGCGATCTGCAGCGCACCCAGCCCCAGCGAGGTCGCCGAGCCGAACTTGGTGCAGATGATCGCCAGGATGTCGATCGGCTTGCCCCAGCCCTTCGTCTCGATCCGCTCCTTGCCGAACAGGGCCTGGAACGGGGCGCTCATCAGGTTGCCCCGGCCCATCCGGTAGGTCGAGTAGGCGAGGGCCAGGCCGACAACGGAGTAGATCGCCCAGGGATGAAGCCCCCAGTGGAACAACGTGTACGCCATGGCCGCGTTGGCCGCATCCGCACTGTTCGGCGCCGCGTCGACGAACGGGGGAGGTGACGCCAGGTGGGTGACCGGCTCGTACACCCCGAAGAACATCAGCCCGATTCCCATCCCGGCGCTGAACATCATGGCCACCCAGGAGAGCGTGGAGAATTCGGTGCCCTGTCCCTCACGGGAGAGCGGGATGCTGCCGTACCGCCCGAACGCGAGCACCAGGGAGGAGATGACGAAGCCCGATGCCCCGAGTATGAACAGCCAGCCCGCGTTGCTCGTGACCCAGCCGAGAGCGGATGCCGCAGCGTCGCCCACCGGCTTGGTGAAGACCACGCCCAGCACACACACCACCAGGATGATCCCAGCGGATACGCCGAAGACGGTTTTGTCGACCGTCGCCCAGCCCGTTCCGCCGGGTTCGCTGACCGCATCCCCCAGGGAGGACCCGATTCCCTCGTCAGGCTGACCCCTCGACATGTCGCTCCTCGCTGATCGACTACTCGCCGATCGAACACTCCCGGTCACGGAAAGGCGCCGGGGTGCGCGAAGAACCTGCCCGCGGCATCCTTCACGCTACGCGGATGACGGGGCCATTACTATAGTTGCCGCTATGGCTGAACTCGACGATCCCGGATCGGCTGAACCGGCCCTGTACACCGGCCGGGGGGATTCCGGGCGCACCACCTTCGGCCGCCACGGCGAAGTCGCCAAGACCGACGTGCGCGTCGCCGCCTATGAAGACTGCGACGAGGCGAATGCGGCGGTGAGCGTCGCGATGGCGGTGGGCGGCTTGCCCATCGAGGTGACGTCGACCCTCGCCAGCGTGCAGAATGACCTGTTCGACCTGGTCGCGGACCTGTCGGTTCCGCTCGACGATCCCGTGCCGGCGACCGCGCGCATCCGCGAATCACACCTGACCCGGCTCGAGCGCGCGGTCGACCACTTCGCACAGGAAGCGGACGACCTCAGCGGTTTCGTGCTGCCGGGCGGCACGGTCGCCGCGGCCCTGCTCTACCAGGCGCGAGCCGTTATCCGCAGGGCCGAGCGAACGGTGTGGGCCGCCGTCGAGGCGCACCCGCAATCGGTCAGCCCGTGGGCCGCGCGGTACCTCAACCGGCTGTCGGCGCTGCTGTTCGTGCTGGCCCGCGGCGCCAACGCCGAGCACGGCGACGTGCGGTGGGTGCCGGAGGCGTCGGCGCGGGCGATGGCGCAGGAAGACGTCGGCGATGCGGGTCCGGCAGCGGCGCCAGACTCGGATGGTGAGGCAGCCCCGGCCTAGTCGAGTCTGTGCCCGAGCAGGCCGCGTCAGCCCACTTTCGTCAGCGCGGTCATCGACATCGACGAGGACTGCCCGTTCTGGCAGGTCTGGTAGAGCAGGTCGAAGCCGCGCGGCAGGTCGGCGGTGGTGGCCGTGTCCTGGTTGAGCATCGCCACGATGCCCTCAACCCGGTACGTGCCGGCACGCAGCCCGGTCAGGGTGATCAGCGTTCCGGGATCGTCGGGAAAGTCGCGCCCGCCGCACGACCAGTGTTCGGCGATGGTGGGCACGCCGCCATAGCGGGCGGTGAGGTCCACGGAGCCGAGGCAGGCGTCCAGTTCGGGATACCAGCCGGCGGCATGCACGTGGTTGGTGTAGCGCTCGCGAAGAATGCGATCCTGTTCGGCGGTCCAGGCCGCGACGGCGTCGGTGACGGCCTGCCGCGGCCCGGCGAGGTCGGTGGCGACGGCAGCGAGATCCTGGGCGGCCGGGAATCGCAGCGCGGCCAGTCGGCCGGCCGCCTCGCGGAGGGGGATGCCCGCCGACAGCAGGCCGTCGTCGGGGACGTGCGCGGCAGCATCCGTTGCCGTCTTCAGCGCCGTTATGGTGGGGCGGATGCGCGCGGTCGCGTCGTCGATGGCGGTCGCGAGCGTGAGCCGCGGTTCCTCGGTGAGCACCTTCCCGGCGCTGTCCGCGAGCAGCCGCTGGGCGTCATCGATCGCTGCCCGGGCGGAGGCGGCGACGGTGGCGGACCCCGCCTGGCGGCTCGCGAGCCCGGCCGAGGCCGAGGCGTACTGGGCCTGGGCGGTGGCGCGGAGCGCGAGCAGCGTGCCGAAGCAGACGAGGACGGCCGTCACGGCGAGGGCGGCGACCAGCAGCGCCCGGCGGCGGCGAGAGCGAGCGCCGACGATCGGCGGCTCTGGCTGGGGCATCACGGTCGGTCAGCGGATGTTGTTGGGACGGTCTTCATGGTCGGGTCTATCCTCGCAGACCGCGACGCGCTTCTTTGAGCGTTGCTGGGGGCGTGCGTGACACCTCGAACAGAGTGTCATGCAAACGTGTGCATGGCAACAACTCTCACGCGACCTTTGCCCACCGGGCCGGTCGCGTAGGGGAATCCTGGTACCGATTGGCGTGCGGCACAGGTGCCAAACGGCGTGCGGTGACCGCCCGAAAGGGCGAGCGGGATCAGACCCGAGTCGCCGCACCCAACCGGTATCGGGCGCCGTGGTGCTCCTCGGGCAGGCGGTCGCCGCGCCCGTGCAGCTTGTTGCGCAGGGTGCCGGCGACGTACTCCTCCGGGTAGGCGCCGCGACGGCGGAGCTCCGGGATCACGAACTCCACAATGTCCTCGAACGTGCCCGGCGTGATCGCGTAGGCGAGGTTGAAGCCGTCGACATCGGTGTCTTCCACCCATTCCTGCAGGTGGTCGGCGACCTCTTCGGGCGAGCCCACGATGAACGGCCCGAGCCCGCCGATCACGCCGAGCTTCGCGATGTCGCGGACCGTCCACTCGGAGCCGTCATCGTTCGCCGCCTGGAAGTTCGCCACCGCCGACTGGATGGCGTTGTTCTTCACATTGCCGATCGGCTCGTCGAGGTCGTACTGGGAGAGGTCGATGCCCATCCAGCCCGACATGAAGACGAGGGCGCCTTCCTCGCTGGCGTAGGAGAGGTACTCCTGGTGCTTGGCGTGTGCCTTCTCGCTGGTCTCGTCGGTGATGATCGTCAGCAGCGTGTAGATCTTCGCGGAGTAACGGTCGCGACCGGCCTGCTCGAGCGCATCCCGGATCTTGCCCACGGTCGCGGTGAGGCCGGACTTGGTCGACGAGGCCACGAAGATCGCCTCGGCGTTGCCTGCCGCGAAGGCGATGCCGCGCGGTGACGCCCCGGCCTGGTAGATCACCGGCGTGCGCTGGGGGGACGGCTCGGACAGGTGGATGCCCGGCACCGTGAAGTTCTTGCCGTAGTGCCCGATCTCATGCACCTTGCTCGGGTCGGTGAACACGCCGGTTTCCCGGTCGCGGATGACGGCGTCGTCTTCCCACGAGCCCTCCCACAGCTTGTACAGCACCTCGAGGTACTCGTCGGCGACGTCGTAGCGGTCGTCGTGTTCCAGCTGGTCCTCGTGCCCCATGTTCCGGGCGGCGCTGGGCAGGTAGCCGGTGACGACGTTCCACCCGACGCGACCCTTCGTCAGGTGGTCGAGCGTCGACATCCGTCGTGCGAACGGGTACGGATGCTCATACGCGGTTCCCGCCGTCACACCGAATCCGAGGTTCTCGGTCACTGCGGCCATGGCGGAGACGAGCAGGATCGGGTCGTTCACCGGCACCTGGGCGCCGTGCCGGATCGCCGCCTCGTTTGAGCCGCCATAGACGTCGTAGGTGCCGAGAACGTCCGCGATAAAGATGCCGTCGAAAGTGCCCCGCTCGAGGAGCTTGGCCAGTTCGGTCCAGTAGGAGAGGTCCTTGTAGCGCGAGGACTGGTCAAGCGGATGCCGCCACATTCCGGACGACTGGTGGGCGACGCAGTTCATGTCGAAGGCATTGAAGCGAATTTGTCTGGGCACCCAACCATCCTGAGGCCCGGCGTTCCGCACCGCTACAGCGCCGCCATTTCGCGTAACAAACGGCTTGGTCCACTGGCGCATGGTTACTGCTGGTGCCACCTCGCGCGGTCGGGGCTGTTAGGCGTCGTCCCGCAAACCATTGCGGTGCCCTTCGAGGTGACGCCCGTTGCGCCTGATGGAGCGCAGAAAGCTCCGGGATGGACGACTCCCGGCGCCGGGGCTGGTGCGACAGGGGCCGGCGCCGCGGGTGCCGGGGCGGCCGGAGCGGGCGCTGGAGCTGGAGGTGCTGGTGCCGGCTCGGGCACGATGACCGGCGCAGGCACCGGCGCCGCGACCACCGGCGCCGGCGGGGGTGCGAACGCCGACGTCACGGCCCGTTCGTCCGGGCAGGCCGAGAGCACGCGGGCCATCGCGTCATGCTCGGCCGGCGCCACCCAGAGACCGTAGGTTGCTTTCACAGAAACCTGACGGGAGACGTAGGTGCATCTGAACGCCTTGGCAGCGGGAAGCCACGTGGCCGCGTCGCCGTCCCCCTTTTGCGCGTTCGCTCGGCCATCGGCAGCCAAGAGGTTCAAGGGATCGTTGGCTAGCGAGATTCGCTGTGCCTGGCTGAGCTGCTGTGCGCCGGTCTGCCAGGCGTTGGAGAGTGACACAACATGGTCGATCTGCACGAGCGTTGAGGTGTCGTTGCCGCGCACAAAGTCAACGATCTTGCCGGTGTATGGTTCTGCGAAGCTGCCGCTCAGCACCTTGCATGGCCCAGAGCGCACCACAGCGGTGAGGTCGCGGGCGAGGATGTCGTTGCGGGTGTCGCATCCGTTTCGGTCGACGTCGAGCCACGCCGTGCCGAACACTGCCGTGCGCGCGTAGCCGGTCTTGGGGGCCTTGCCCTTCACCGGCAGAGTGGCGAGCAGGGCCAGTGCGGTTGTGTCCGTGACCGACTTGTCAAGGACCGCTACGGCTGGCGCTTCGCTCGGTTCCGTGGCGGTTGCTGGATCGACAGGTGACTCGTCGGTGAATGCGACGGAGGCATCCGGTGCGGACGTCGGCGTCGGGGTGGGGCTGGGCGATTCCACGGCGGGGATAGCGGCGACGACATCCGCTTCATCGGCACGGCTGCTCGCGACGAACGACGCACTGACGACAGTGACGATCATGCATGATGCGAGCGTGATCGCCGCGACTCGCCGCGACGCCAGGCGTGCCCATGAGCCACGACCGGTGGCGAGCGCGTAGACGCTCGTGACAACGCCCACCAGTGCTGCCATGAGTATGAGGCCGGCGACGCCGCCGGATGCCGTCCCGCCGATGATCAGAAGAGCCGCCACCACAATCATCGCCAAGGTCAGCGGTTTGACGCCCCGAGGCGCGGAAGCACGATCTGTCGGTGCAGGGGTTTTCACGAGAGACTCCTTCAGAATGCACGATCATGCAAACGTATGGGAGTTGTTCGGTGGGAGACCAGACCCAGTACGCGTGTCACGCAATGCGCTGGGGCGGGCCGTCGCGTGTCTTCCTGGTGCTACTCGTAGCGGCCCGTTCTGGGGCTGCAGCCCATCCCACCGCTCGGGCTAAGTTCGACACGGAACGGGGGATCCATGTACATCGACGCGCCAAGCATGCGGAAGCAGCTGCCCGCCCAGGCGGTCATCGAGGAACTCCTGCGGCAGCACAGCACGACCCTGCCCCGCTCCGGCTTCGGCCGGTTCTTCGGCTACTCGCCGCTCGCCGCAGACAGCGTCAGCTGGTACCAGGGCGCCAAGGGGGAGATCGTCGTCGGCGAGATCCTCGCGAGGCTCCCTCCGGAGTGGACGGCGTTCCACGCCCTCCCGATCGGGAAGAACGGCTCCGACATCGATCACCTCGTCATCGGCCCCGGCGGTATCTTCACCATCAACACCAAGCATCACGCCGGCAAGTCCGTGTGGGTGGCCGGACGCACCCTGATGGTCTCCGGGCAGAAGCAGTCCCACATCCGCAACGCCGACTACGAGGCCGGGCGGGTCACGAAGCTCCTCCGGCAGCGGATGCCGCAGCTCCCGTCCGCGCAACCGGTACTCGCCATCGTCAACCCCAAGTCCCTGAAGATCAAGGCCAGGCCCGACCAGGTCAAAGTCCTGGACGCGACGGCGCTCCGCCGGTGGCTGGTGGGGCACCGGCCGATGCTGGGCCGCGCCGAACTCGACGAGCTCACGGCGCTCATCGACGACCCCGCCACGTGGCCGCCGGCATTGTTTCCGCCGACCATCGATGCACGGGCACAGTTCGACGTGCTCGACGTCGAGGTGCGCGCAGCCTACATCCGGCGGACCCTCTGGAAACTGTGTGCTTCGATCGGCGCCGGCGCTGCGGTCATCCTCGCCGGGCCGCCGATCATTTCAGCGGTGATCAGCGCATACATCGCAGCCGTGGTGGGCCCATGACTCCGACGCGAGCGGCCTGATGGTTGAGGGATTATTCAACGGGACAAGCGGGAGTCGCCCTTCCCGGTGGAACTGATCCGCCTGGTGGAACTGAGCCGCGACCAAGGGTCGTGCGTACCAACCCCAGCCCCTTCGGTGAGGTGTCGGATTCCGTGGTCTGCCCGAAGTGCGGCCGTGCAGAGCCCGCACCCGTTCATAACTCCTGCATTTTCGCGCGGGGCTGCCCAACGAGCCCAGTTTTCCGGGCCCTTCCGTCCCCAGGGCGACCGTTTTGCAGGAGTTATGAACGGGGTCGAGGGGGCAACCACGCCCAGGCCCTGCGCCCGGTGGGTAATTCCTGGGATTTCGGCTTGGAATTGCGCGCGACCGCGGAAATACGCGGGGCGGCGGCGAGACACCCGCGAATTCCGAAGGGCCGCTAAATAGTCTCCTATTCAGCATGTTCAATGCTACGATTCGTCAACCATGATTGATTCCCTCGACGGCGGTATCAGCCTCACGTTCGACCGGGTGAGCACTGATCGGGTGTCACGAGCCGAGTCGGTTGCCCACCAGGTCAGCGAGCTGATCTCGCGGCAGAACGTGCAGCCCGGAGCCCGGCTGGGCCGCAAATCCGACCTGCGTGACCAGTTCGGCGTCGCAGCCTCGACCCTGAACGAGGCGATCCGACTGCTGGAAAGCCGTGGCCTGGTCGAGGCGCGTCCCGGCCCCCAGGGCGGTATTTTCGTCGCGAAGCCCACCGCTCAGATTCGACTCAGCCATCTGATCCTCGGGCTCGACGCCACCTCTCTCTCGATCGCCGACGCGCTCGAGATCCGCAACGCGCTCGAACTCCCGCTGGCCGCGCATGCCGCTATCCACGCGGATCGGGAGGGCCTGGCCCGCCTGGAGCGCATCGTTCGCCGGATGGGCGAGTTGCAGGACGACCCGGCCGAATACCTGCGGCAGAATTGGCAGCTGCACGAGGCAATCGCCCTCCTGTCGAGCAATGAGATGCTGCGCACCATCTATCTCTCGCTGCTCGACACCGCCCGGCACTCGCTTCGCGACGTCGCGCCCGACGCGCACTTCCGCGAAGCCTGGCAGGAGAATTGGGCCCTGCATCGTGAACTCGTCGATGCGATTGCCTCAGGCAGCCCCGGGCGCGCGCGCATCGCGGCCGAGCGTCACGCCCCGTACGCGGAACGGCTCAACGACACCATCGCCTGATCGGCCCCCGTACTGGGAGGCCCTATTGTTATCAACATATTCGACATGATGAATAATATGGACTAGCGTAATCCGGAACGCAGCCCGCACCACGACAACGAGGTCAGCACTTGAACGACATTGAGTACTCCACCGCAGACATCGGCACCCTCGCCGATGCCCTGCTCGAGGCATACGCAACGGGCCAGCCGGTGCGCCCCCTCACCGAGGCCCACCCCGACCTCCGGCTCGAAGACGCCTACCGGGTCCAGTTGCACCAGGTGGAGCGGTGGAAGCAGCAGGGCCGCGTCGTCGCCGGCTACAAGGTCGGCCTCACCTCGCTCGCCATGCAACGCCAGCTCGGTGTGGACCAGCCCGACTTCGGGCACCTGTTCCGCGACATGATCCTCGACGGCACAGGCTCGGGCCTCGACGCCGGCGCCTTCATCAGCCCCCGGATCGAACCGGAGATCTCCTTCGTTCTCAAGCACGACCTCCGCGGTCCCGGCCTCAGCACAGCGGATGTGATCGGTGCCGTCGATTACGCCATCGCGTCGCTCGAGATCATCGACTCCCGCATCGCCGACTGGAAGATCCAGCTCTCGGACACCATCGCCGACAACGCCTCCTCCGGCGCGCTGGTGCTCGGCACCCGCCCGGTGCGGCTCGATACCGCAGACCTCGGGCTCGCCGGCTGCGTGCTCGTGAAGAACGGCGAGGTCGTCGCGACCGGTGCCGGAGCCGCCGTGCTCGGCGACCCGATCAACGGCGTGCGCTGGTTGGCGAACATGCTCGGCTCCCTCGGGCAGACGCTCGAGGCCGGCTCGGTCGTGATGGCCGGCTCGATCACCGCCGCCGTCCCCGTCGCCCCCGGAGACACCATCACCGCCACGTTCGCCCACCTCGGTTCGGTCAGCGCTCGTTTCGCTCCGGCAGCGGCAGCGGCAGCGGCAGCAGCATCAGCAGCATCGACGGAGGTCGCAGCATGACGACAACAGACTGGTCGACTGAGAAGGTCGCCGACATCCTCCTCGACGCCGAGGCGACCCGCACCGACCGCGGCCGCATCACCGACGAATGGCCCGGCCTCGACCTGGAGACCGGCTACGCCGCCCAGCGTGTGCTGATCGAGCGCAAGCAGGCCGACGGCCACACGATCGTCGGCGTCAAGCTCGGCCTCACCTCTCGTGCCAAGCAGCAGCGGATGGGTATCGACTCCCCGTTGACCGCCGTGATCACCGACAAGATGGTGCTCGAAGCCGGCGTCCCGATCGCGCTCGACGAGCTCATCCACCCCCGGGTGGAACCCGAGATCGTCTTCGTGCTCGGCGAACGCCTCGAGGGCCCCGGCGTGACCGCCGCCTCCGCGATGCGCGCCGTCGCGTCGGTGCACGCCGGCCTTGAGGTGATCGACAGCCGATACCGCGACTTCAGCTTCGCGATGCCGGACGTGGTCGCCGACAACGCCTCCAGCGCTCGGTTCATCGTCGGCGCGACATCCGTCTCACCGGTCGGACTCGACCTCGCCCTGGAAGCCTGCGTGCTGCGCATCAACGGCGCCGTCGTCGACACCGCGACCGGCGCCGCCGTGCAGGGTCACCCGGCAGAGGCCCTCGCCCTGGCCGCAAACGCCCTGGCCGCCCGCGGTGAGGCCATCGAGGCCGGGTCGATCGTGCTCACCGGCGGCATGACCGACGCCGTGTTCATCCACGACGGGGACGAGGTGTCCGTGGAGTTCACCACGCTCGGCCGGATCGTAGCACCCGTGCGGAGGTCAGCATGAGCACCGACACCCGCACCGAGACCAGCACCGGCACCCCTACCGTCGCCACCCTGCCCGTGCGCCGCCGCGTAAGCCCCAAGGTCACCCGCGGCCTGACCGGCGTCGCGGTGCTGCTGGTGCTCGCCGAATCGGTGTCCCGGTTCGGCATCGTGCCGGCGAACATCCTGCCGCCGATGTCCCGGGTACTGCTGGACACCGCCGGGCTGCTGGTCGACCCCGAGTTCCTCGGCGACGTCGGCGCCACGCTCACCGCATGGGCGATCGGCCTCGGCCTCGCGATCATCGTCGCCGTTCCGCTCGGGCTGGTGCTCGGCTCCTTCCGCATCGCCTACGAGGCGTCGTCGGCGGTGGTCGAGTTCATGCGGCCGATCCCGTCGGTCGCCCTCATTCCGCTGGCCATCCTGGTGTTCGGCCAGGGCGCCGACATGAAGATCGCGCTCGTGGTGTACGCCTCGCTCTGGCCGATCTTCTTCAACACCGTCTACGGCGTGCGTGATGTCGACCCGGTCGCCAAGGAGACCGCGCGCACCTTCCGGCTCGGCCGGATCGGCATCCTGGCCCGGGTGAGCCTGCCGTACGCGGCGCCGCTCGCCGCCACCGGTGTGCGCATCTCGGCCGCAATCGCCCTGATCGTGACGATCAGCGCTGAGCTCCTCGCCGGTTCGGCCAGCGGCATCGGCTCATACATCCTGCGGATCAGCTCGGGCGGCGGTGACACGTCGCTCGTGTTCGCCGGGACCATCGTCGCCGGGCTCATCGGCGTCGTGGTGAACCTGGTGCTCGTCGCCATCGAGCGGAAGATCTTCGCCTGGAAGAAGGAGGGGGTGGCGTAATGGCGCTCACTGCACCAGTGACAACGGCCAACCGGCCCCGCGGAACCGAACAGCAGGCCGCCCGCCGCCAATGGTGGGGACGCTTCGCCCTGCGCTGGATCGTGCTGGCCGTGCTGATCACAGTCTGGCAAGTCGCGACCGTCGCGTTCCCCTCCCCGTTCTTCCCGCAGCCGATCCGCATCTTCGAACGGGCCGCGCTGCTCTGGCTTCCCGGCGCGAACGGGATGCTCACGCCGAGCATGCTGAACGACGTGTTGCCGAGCCTGGCCCGCGTGCTCCTCGGCTTCGGCATCTCGGTGGTGGTCGCGATCACCGTCGGCACCGCGATCGGGCTCAGCCGCAAGTTCGGCGACTACGTCGACCCGATCATCCAGTTCCTGCGGGCGGTTCCGCCGCCGGCGCTGCTGCCGATCTTCCTGGTGCTCTTCGGCACCGACGACCAGATGCGGGTCATGCTGATCGCCTTCGGCACCGCCTGGCCGATCCTGCTGAACACCATCGAGGGCGTTCGGTCGATCGAGGAACTCAAGTACGAAACCGCCACGGTGTTCCGCATCGGCTTCGTCGGCCGGCTCACCCGGATCGTGCTGCCGGGCGCCGCGCCGAAGATCCTCGCCGGAGTGCGCACCAGCCTCTCGCTCGGGCTGATCCTGATGGTCATCTCCGAGATGGTCGCCGCCTCCAGCGGCATCGGCTTCTCGATCGTGCAGGCCCAGCGCGGCTTCGGGTTCCTCGACATGTGGGCCGGGATCGTGCTCCTCGGCATCATCGGCTTCCTTCTCAACACGCTCCTCACCGTCGTCGAGCGCCGCATCCTCGCCTGGCAGCGCAGCTCCGGTCGCGAAACCGCCTAGTCCGTAAGGAAGAAACATGCTCAACGTCACACACCTCACCCACACCTACGGCACCGGCGCGAAGGCGCACCTCGCGCTCAAGGACATCACCTTCACGGTCGAGCCCGGCGAGCTGGTCTCCATCGTCGGCCCGTCCGGCTGCGGCAAGACGACCCTGCTGCGCACCATGGCAGGGCTGATGCGGCCCACCGGCGGCGACCTCACCTTCCTCGGCGACCAGATCACCTCGGTCCCCGAGGGGCTCGCGATGGTCTTCCAGGACTACCGCGGCTCGCTGTTCCCCTGGCTCACGGTCGAGGCGAACGTGCGTTTCCCGCTCACCCGGCTCGGCCTCAGCAAAGCGGATGTCGACGAGCGCGTCGGCGAGTCACTCACAGCCGTCGGCCTGACCGGCTTCGAGGACCGCTTCCCGTCGCAGCTGTCCGGCGGCATGCAGCAGCGGGTCGCGATCGCCCGCGCCCTCGCCTACCGCCCGAAGATCCTGCTCATGGATGAGCCGTTCGCCTCTGTCGACGCGCAGACCAGGGAAGACCTCGAAGACCTGGTGCTGTCGGTGAAGAAGAAGTTCAACATGACCATCCTCTTCGTCACCCACGACATCGACGAGAGCGTTTACCTGGCCGACCGCGTAGTCGTGCTCTCCAAGCCGCCGACGTTCGTCGTCACCACCCTCGACATCCCGCTTTCCGCCGATCGAGACCAGATCGAGACCAAGGAAGACCCGGAGTTCATCCGGCTGCGCGGTGAAGTCGCCCGCCTCATCCGCCACCCGAAAAACGACGACGTGGCCGCGGTGGCCGACGTCGCCTAACAGCGCAACACCCCAACACACGCACCACCATCACGCACCGCACCATTCAAGGAGGAACCGTGCCCATCACATCCGAAACAATCAGTCGTAAGAAGACCTGGCTGGCCATCATTGCGGCATCCGCTCTGACGCTCGGCCTCGCCGCGTGCTCCGGCGGCACCGCGGCGGCCCCCGCCGACGCGGCGGCCCCGGCCGGCACCGGCAAGCCGGAGACCACCGACCTGCTCGTCGGCATCACGCCGGTCGCGGACCAGGCATCCGTGTTCATCGCCATCGCCGAGGGCTTCTTCAAGGAGGAGGGCCTGAACGTCACCGCCCAGCCCGCCCAGGGTGGTGCCGCCGCGGTTCCGGCCATGATCGCCGGCGATATGCAGGCCGCATTCGCGACCTACCCGTCGTTCCTGCTCGCGCAGAGCGGTGGAATCGGCATCAACATCGTCGCCGAGGGCGTGCGTGGCAACGAGGAGAGCAACGGCGTCTTCGTGAAAGCGGATTCCGGCATCAAGTCGATCAAGGACCTGGAGGGCAAGAAGGTCGCCGTCAACACGCTGAAGAACACCGGCGAACTGACCATCAAGGTGCTGATGAAGGAGGCCAAGGTGGACGTGAGCAAGGTCGAGTTCCTCGAGCTGCCGTTCCCCGACATGGTGCCGACGCTGCAGTCCGGCGGCGTTGACGCGGTATGGCTGGTCGAGCCGTTCCAGACCGCGGCGTACGAGGCCGGCGCCACGAAGCTGTTCGCGAACTTCTCCGGTCCCACCGCCGGTGTTCCGCTCTCCGGCCTCGGCATGACCGAAGAGTTCGTCAAGGCGAACCCGAACACCACGGCCGCGTTCATCCGCGGCCTCGAGAAGGCCAACGCGCTGCTCGCGGAGAACCCCGACGCGGCCCGTGAGATCGTTCCGACCTACAGCAAGACCACCCCGGAGCTCGCCGCCAAGATCAAGCTCCCGGTCTGGGTTGCCGGTTCGGCCAGCGCCAAGAACCTCGAGGTCTGGAACAAGATCATGGTCGACCAGGGCGCGATCCCCGCACCCGTCGACCTCAAGAAGATGGTCTACGTTCCCGGCAAATAGCCGTCACGCAACGCAGCACAACAATGCCGGGCGGGCGGATTCGTCCGCCCGGCACGTAAGACTCGCGACATCCGCGACACCTGCGACACCTGCGACATCCGCGACGCCCGCAACATCCGCGACATCCGCACCACCACACCACGAAAGGCCCAGGCCATGCAGAGATTCGGTCACATCATCGATGGCCAGGAAGTCCAGTCGATCTCGGGGGAGACCTTCCCGAGCATCGACCCGTACACCCGCGAGCCGTGGGCCGACGTCGCCCTCGGCGCCAAGGCCGACGCCGACCTCGCCGTCGCCGCCGCACGCCGCGCATTCGACGAGGGCCCCTGGCCGCGAATGACCGCCGGCAAGCGCCGCGAGCTGATCAACAAGTTCGCCGACCTCATCATCGAGCACGGCGAGGAACTCGCCATGGCCGACACCCGCGACATGGGCAAGCCGATCACGCAGAGCCTCGGCAACGACGTCGCCCGCACCGCCCAGAACTTCCGCTTCTTCGCCGACCACGCGCACCTCAGCCCCGCCGACGTGCTGCCGATGGACTCCGGCCACCACACCTACACCCGCTACGAGGCCGCCGGTGTGGTCGCCGCGATCGCCCCGTGGAATTTCCCGATGATGCTTGAGAGCTGGAAGGTCGCCCCAGCGCTGGCCTGGGGCAACACCGTCGTGCTGAAGCCCGCCGAGGACACGCCGGTATCCGCTACGATCATGGCCCGTCTCGCCCTCGAGGCAGGGATCCCCGCCGGCGTCTTCAACGTCGTGCACGGCTACGGCCCGGACTCGGTCGGCCAGGCGCTCACGGAGAACCCCGACGTCGACCGGATCACCTTCACCGGCGAATCGAACACCGGCCGGACTATCGCCCGCGCGGCCTCGGCGAACCTCACCCCGGTGAGCCTCGAGCTCGGCGGCAAGGGCGCGAACGTGGTCTTCGCCGACGCCGACCTCGACAACGCCGTCAGCTGGTCGATCCGCGCGATCTTCACCAACGCCGGCCAGGTCTGCCTCGCCGGCAGCCGCATTTACGTCGAGCGCTCGATCCTCGACGAGTTCACCGAACGCTTCACGGCCGCCGCCGACGCCATGGTTGTCGGAGACCCGAAGGACCCGGCCACCGAGATCGGCCCGCTCGCCAGCGAAGAGCACTACACCAAGGTGCGCAGCTACTTCGACACCATCGAAGAGGTCGGCGGCACCACGGTAACCGGCTCGCTCGGCGACGGCTGGACGGTGCGACCGACCGTGGTCACCGGCCTCGGCCGCGACGCCCGCCACCAGCGCGAGGAGATCTTCGGTCCGATCGTCACGATCACCCCGTTCGACAGCGAGGACGAGGTCGTGCACGAGGTCAACGACAGCCCCTACGGCCTGAACGCGATGCTGTTCACCGAGAACCTGGTCAGGGCGCACCGCGTCTCCGGGCTGCTCCGGGTGGGCACGGTCTGGGTGAACTGCTTCTTCATCCGCGACCTGCGCGCCCCGTTCGGCGGCGTCGGCGCCTCCGGCGTCGGCCGCGAGGGCGGCAACTTCAGCCGCGAGTTCTTCACCGAACCGAAGGCCGTCGTGATGCAGCTGGTGCCGCCGACACCGCACCCGCCCGTAGTGCTCACCGGGACGTACTGACCCGCATCACCACAGCGGATGCCGCGGCGCGGGCTTCCGAAGCCGGTATTCATGGGGCAGCCTGGCGGGTTCCGCTGCCGGGGGTTACGGGACAGCCCGTGGACTTCCGGTGCCGGGGGTTACGGGACAGCCTGGAGGCGGCCGGTGCCGGAATCGTGCCACGCCCCGCCGCCCCAGTCCTCGCAGTTTGGACCATCGGCCGCCGTCAGGCTCGCGGCCCGGCGCGCGAAAGTGCGCTGGGCGCGCGCTATATCGGGTGCCCGGTGGGATTTCGGGTGCCTGGCTTCGGCATCAGCGTCCTGTCTGGCCTCGCAGTCGCTTGGCCGGCGAAGCGCTCGCTCCTCTGAGCCCTCGGTGCCGGCGGAGCGCCCCGGAGCCCGCGGAGCCTTCGGAGCCGGCGGAGCGCTCGCTCCTCGGAGCGCCTGGCTGTGGGCCGCCSGGCGCGCGAAAGTGCGCTGGGCGCGCGCTATTTCGGKTGCCCGGTGGGATTTCGGGKGCCCGGCTGCGGCATCAGCGTCCYGKCTRGCCTCGCAGCCGCTTGGCCGGCGGAGCGTTCGGTCCTCGGAGCACTCGGGCCGGGCGGAGCGTTCGGTCCTCGGAGCACTCGGGCCGGGCGGAGCGCTCGGGCCCCGGAGCGCCTGGCTGTGGGCCGCCGGGCGCGCGAAAGTGCGCTGGGCGCGCGCTATTTCGGTTGCCCGGTGGGATTTCGGGKGCCCGGCGGGATTTCGGGGGCCGGTATGCGGCATCCGTCGCCCGCGGATCGACCGCCCGACTCCGTCGAGCGGCACCGACCGACCGATTCAGTCGAGCGGCACCGACCGCACCTCATTGTCGCGGCCCATGTTTGTGGTCGCGGCGGATGTTCTAGGTGGGCCGCGACCAGGAAGGTCAGCCGCGAGCGCCCAACGTGCGGGAGTGCGTTGGGCGCTCGCGACGCGCTCAACCGCGCAGCGCCTCCTTCAGGCTGACCCGGGCGCCGGTGCGCAGCAGTGAGTTGGAATATATGCGCGCCCCGAGCGCGATCACCGCGAGGGTCGACAGCACCAGTACCAGCAGCGCCAGCACCGGCTCCCACCACATCGCGTCGCCGAGGAATACCCGCATCGGCATCCCCACCGGAGCGGAGAACGGCACGTACGACATGATCGTCAGCACCACCGGGTTGTCGTAGAAGAAAATGATCAGGAAGTACGGGATCATCACGAGCATCGTCACCGGCGTGGTGGTTGAGCTGATGTCTTCCTGGCGCGACACCATGGCGCCGGTCGCGGCGAACAGTGCGGCCAGCAGCACGAAGCCGAACAGGAAGAACACCACGAACCAGATGATGGATGGCCCGATGTCGGCCAGCAGCAGGTCTTGACCGGTTGCCAGCATGCCGACCGCGGTCACGGCTGAGACGAGCACGATCTGGCCGAACGCGAGCAGGCTGTTTCCGATGATCTTCCCGGCGAGCAGCACGCGCACCGGCACGGTGGCCATCAGGATCTCCACGATGCGCGTCTGCTTCTCTTCGACCACGCTCTGGGCGATGATCGAGCCGAAGGTCAGCGCTGAGACGAAGAAGATCAAACCGAACGCGATCGCCACGAGATAGACCAGCCCCGGATTCTGGCCGGACGGATCGAGCAGGTCGACGCTCGGCGCGACGCTGAACAGGCCGACGATCGACGAGGGCGTCTCGTCGAGCGCGATCACCGAAACCTCCAGGGGAGAATCGCCGGTCGACGGCACCAGCGCCGCCTCGACCTTCTCTGAGCGCACCAGCTTCTCGGCCTCCGCGACCGAGGCCACTTCGGTCACGTCGAGCGCGCCGGTCTGCTCTGCGATCGCGACCGCCGAGCCAACGGCGGCGACCTTCGGCGCCGACGTGTTTCCGCCGAGCAGCGGCGGCAGGATCACTCCCGCGAGCACGAGGAGCAGCAGGATGCCGCTGGAGAAGAGGAACACCTTGCTGCGCAGGCGCATCCGCACCTCCCGTTCGGCGACGAGCCAGGTGGCCGGCAGGAATCCGGGGGTGTCGTAACGTGTTTTGGTCATTTGATGACCTCCTTGAAGATCTGGGCGAGCGACGGATGCTGCGGCGTGAACTGGCGGACCGGTGCGGTAGCGACGGCGCGCTGCAGCACCCGCTGGGCGGTGTCGCCGCTGTCGACCTCGAAGAGCGCGTAACCGCCGTCGAAGTCGAGCACGGTGACACCGGACTCGTGGCGCAGCCAGCCGGCGTCGCCGTCGAGTTGCAGCTCGAACTGGTCCCGCGAATGCGCCGCCCGGAGGCCTTCGCGGGAACCGTTGGCGCGGATCTCGCCGTCCGCGATCACGACCAGGTCGTCGCAGAGGCGCTCGACGATGTCGAGTTGGTGCGAGGAGAACAGCACCGGTGCGCCCTTCGCGGCGAACCCGGTGAGCACCCCCTGCACCACCTCCACCGCGATCGGGTCCAGGCCGGAGAACGGCTCGTCGAGGATCAGTACCTCAGGGTCGTGCACCAGGGCGGCGGCGATCTGCGCGCGCTGCTGGTTGCCGAGGGAGAGGGTCTCGATCGTGGAGTCGGCGCGTTCGGCCAGCCCGAGCTGGTCGAGCAGGTGCAGGGTGCTGCGCTTGGCGGCATCCGTTGTCATGCCGTGCAGCCGGCCGAGGTAGATGATCTGCTCGGCCACCTTCATCTTCGGGTACAGGCCGCGTTCCTCCGGCATGTACCCGAAGCGGGTGCGCATGCCAGGGGTGAGCGGCGAGCCGTTCCAGGTGACCGTGCCGGCGTCGGCGCTGAGCACGCCGAGCACGATCCGCATGGTCGTGGTCTTGCCGGCGCCGTTGCCGCCGACGAAACCGGTCATCCGGCCGGGCGCCACCGTGAACGAGACATCGCGCAGCACGCGTCGGTCGCCGAATGAGCGAGTGATTCCAGTGAGTTCGAGCATGCTTCCACGCTAGGGACGGTGCTCGCCCACGGCATCCGTCGTGAGTCGGGTCTTGGACCTCCGCCCTGAGGGGGAGACGGGGACGTCAGGCTCTCCTTCTCGACGCCAGCCCGTTCTCGTAGGCGTAGACCACGGCCTGCACCCGGTCGCGTACGCCGAGCTTCATGAGCACCTTCGACACGTGGGTCTTCACGGTCGCCTCCCCGACGAACAGTGCCGTCGCGATCTCCGCGTTCGACCAGCCCTGGGCGACGAAGGAGAGCACTTCGGCCTCACGATCGGTGAGGCCGGGGTCCGGCGCCGCGGGCGCGACGGGCGCGAGAGGGACAGCAACGGATGCAGCGGCCGTCGCCGCAGACGCCGCTGTGTCCGCCGTGTCCGCTGTGTCCACTGTGGCAGCAGCGGCAGACGGCGTCGATTCCGCACCCGCCGCGACGCCGAACTGGGCGATCACTCGCGCGGTGACTTTCGGTGACAGCAGGGCGTCCCCGCGGGCAATCACCTGTACCGCCTCGACCAGGTCCTCCGGGGAGGCGGTCTTCAGCAGGAAGCCACTCGCTCCGGCGCGCAAGGCCGAGAACAGGTAGTCGTCCCGGTCGAAGGTGGTGAGGATCAGGATGCGGCTGGTGACGCTCGCATCGGCGACCAGTTGCCGCGTCGCCTCAAGCCCGTCGACGCCGGGCATCTGGATGTCCATGCAGATCACGTCGGGAGCCAGCTCCCGGGCGAGCCGCACGGCGTCGGCGCCGTTCGCGGCCTCGCCGACGACGTCGATGCCCGGTTCGCTCTGCAGGATGATCCGGAAACCCGCGCGCACCAGTTCCTGGTCGTCGACCAGCAGCACCCGCGTCATCGGGCGGCATCCGTTGCAAGCGGGATTCGGGTGCGTACCAGGTACCCGCCGCGGGATCGCGGGCCGATCTCGAGTTCGCCGCCGATCGCGGTGACCCGCTCCCGCATCCCGACCTGGCCGAGGCCGCCGGTGGCGGCGAGGCTGTGCCCCACGCCGCTGTCGACGACTTCCAGTTCCACGCTGTCCGGCGCGAAGCGCAGCCGCACGTCGGCGGTGGCGCGGCTGCCGGCGTGCTTGCGGGTGTTGGTGAGCGCCTCCTGCGCCACGCGATACAGGGTGAAACCGACCAGCGCGGTGACCGGGCGGGGCTCGCCGATCACGCTCAGTGTGGCCGGCGTGCCGGCGGCCCTCGACTCGTCGACCAGCTCAGCCAGCTGGTCAAGCCCACGCGTCGACGCGCTCTGGCTCGCGGCATCCGAGTCGTCGCTGCGGAGCGTGGTCAGCAGTTGTTGCAGTTCCTCGACGGCGCTGCGCGCGCTCTGCTCGATCACTTCCAGTGAAGCGGATGCCTGCGCCGGGTCCGTCTGTAACACCCGCCTGGCCGCTCCGGCCTGCACGCCCATCACCGAGACGTGGTGGGCGACCACATCGTGCAGTTCCCGGGCGATATTCACCCGGTCGAGGGCGACGGCCTGCGCGGCCCCGCGCTCGCGCTCCTCGGCGAGTTCGGCGGTACGGGCCTCGAGGGTCGCGTGCTCGGCGGCGGCCGCGTAGGCGAAGTTGCCGAAGTAGTACGCCGCGCCGAAGTACAACAGGTTCATCAGCACCTGGATGACCGCGAGGGCCGCGAGCTGGGAGAAGACGCCCGCGCGCGACAGGTCGGGCAGCTTTCCGGGGTCGCCCACGGTCACGAGCAGGTTGACGATCACCCAGACGAACATGGCCGCGATGATCGCAGCGCGTGTGATCGCGGCTCGGCGTCGATTACGTCCCCACGCGCCGATGGTATAGATCGCCACGAACAGTGTGATGTTGCAGAACAGCAGCTCGGGCACCGAGAACTGGCCGACGACGAAGAAGGCGATGGCGACTACGATCGCCACCAGCTCCGGCGCCCGCCGACGAAAAGCCAGCGGCACCGTCATGCCTGCAACCGCAATCACGCTCAGCCACACCGGCGCCGGCTCCGAGTACCAGCCGACGCGGGCATAGAGCACCGCGGACACCGTCGCGCCGATCCCGAGCAGCCCGGCCGTGAGGGCATCGCGCCGGTATCCGCGCGTCGTGGGGCGGGGACGCGTCCACTGGGTCAACTGATCAATCACCCCCCAACGCTATCGAGCGGCCGACGCGTTGCCATCCGCCGCAAGGCGGAGTCGCCGCGCGGGAAGGCGCAAGGGCCCGCAGCCCAACGGCTGCGAGCCTCTTCCCGACGACCGCGGACAGCGCGTCGTGCGCCGTGCGCCGCGCCGTGCGTCGTGCGTCGTGCGTCGTGCCGTGCGTCGTGCCGTGCGTCGTGCGCCGTGCGCCGTGCCGTGCGTCGTGCGTCGTGCGTCGTGCCGTGCGCCGTGCGTTATTTCGCGGCGGCCTTCTCGGCCAGGGTGACCCCGCCCGACAGCCACAGTGTCTTCGGCACCTCACGCACCAGCACTCGAATGCTCTGCCCGGGCGCCCCCCACTCCTCGACCGCGGAGTGCACACGGCCCATCAGGTCCCGCAACTGTTCTTCGGTGCGCCCTGCGGCGACGCTGATCTCAACGAGCGGCATTAGGCCTCCTGCAATTCTGATGAGCCCAGCGGACGGCGGATCTGCTTCTGGGTCTGCGCCCGCTGGGTGACGCCGCCCCACATGTCGATCGACTTGGGGTGCAGCGGATCGAAGGTGCGGGGCTGCCAGGCGGCGTCGTCCTCGATCCGGCGCACACCATACGAGTACTCGTAGGTGAGCCCCTCCGGTCCCTTGAAGTAGAGGAAGATCGCGGTGGACTGCGGGTGACGGCCCGGGCCCTGCTCGATTTCGACGCCCTGCTCGAGCAGGAAGTTCCAGCTGCGCATCACGTCGTCGATCGATTCGACCTGGAAGTTGATGTGGCAGAGCCCGGGTTCGCTGCCCTTGAACACGGCCAGCTTGTGGTGCACCGGGTCGAAACGCATGAGGGCCGCCCAGTCGCCGATCCAGTCGCTGATCTTGATGTTGAACAGTGAGCTCCACCATTCGTAGGCGACCTTCACGTCCGGTGCGTCGACGCAGAGGTGGCCGAACTCGATGATGCCGGCCTGTCGGCCCCAGTGCACCGTGTCGGCGTCGTAGACCTGCCCGACGACCAGGTCGAAGCGGTTGCCCCACGGGTCGTCGAAGCTGATGAAGCTGCTGACCCGGCGCGAGCGCGCTTCTTCGGCGGTGCCGCGCACGACGTTCACTCCGGCGAGTGTGAGCTCGGTCTCGGCCAGCCGCAGGGCGTCGTCGTCCTTTAGGGTGAGGCCGGAGCTGATCACGCCGGCTTCGCCCTCGACGAAGGCGAGGCAGTGGTGACGGTGATCGGCGCGCAGGTAGTGCACGCCGTTGTCGTTGCCGGCGTACTGCATGCCGACGATGTCCACGGCGAAGCGCACGGCGGCGTCGACATCCGCTGACCCGGATCGCACGTAGGCGATGTCGGTGATCTCGATCATCAGTGACCCTTTCGGTAGGTGTTGGTGAGGTAGGTATAGATTCTGGGCAGCAATTCGGTGGCCCGGTCACGCCACCAGGACTGTTCGCCCGGGGGCAGCGGATGCGGTGTGCCGGCGGCCAGGGCGCGGAGGTTCAGTTCCGCGGTCTTCTCGAGCACCCACATCAGGGCGACTGCGCTGGCAAGGTCGGGCCCAGTGGTGACGGCGCCGTTGCCGCGCAGGATCACGGCGTTCGAGCCGCCCATTGCGCGGCGTACCGCCGCGGCGCTGTCGGCATCGCGGATGAGGCGCGAGTCGTCGTAGACCGGAACGGTCTCGCCGAGGAAGGAGCCGTGCCCGTTGAGCGGCAGCACCGGCTGCCCGGCGGCGACGAGCGCGGCGACGGCGGGCGGCTGGGCGCGGCAGATCGCCCCGATATCGGAGCGGCCCTCGGTCAGGGCGAGGTGGATCCAGGCTTCCTTCGGCGCCGCACTCGGCAGTTCGGCAGACCCGAGGGTGAGGCTGGCAAAATTGTGGTCGGCGGTCAGCGCGGACAGGGCCACCGGCGGCGTGATCGTCAGTTCGGTGGCTGAGGTGCGCACCGAGAGGTGACCGAACGCATCCGTCAGTCCGGCGCCGGCGACGACCGCCGCGGCGTCGAGCAGTTGCGACTGTGCTCCTGAGATCCGAGCATCTGTGGTCACGGCATCCGTTTTCACGCGTCATCCTTTACGACTCTGTAGAACATGCTCAGCCTACCTGTATGAATAGAAATGTCAACGTAGGAGTGTTGACGCATAGGATGGGGCGCATGTCCCTGCAGTATGCGGTTCTTGGAGTCCTCGAAGCGCGCCCGATGAGCGGCTATGAGCTCACCCAGTTCTTCGAGTCGACGGCCCGATGGGTCTGGACCGCGCCACAGAGCCAGATCTACCCGCTGCTCGCGAAGATGGCGAACGACGGGCTGATCTCGGGGGAGGAGCAACTGCGCGGGAGCAAGCTGAAGCGCACCTCATACTCGATCACCGAGGAGGGGCTGGACGACCTCCGCCGCTGGCTGGCCGAGCCGCACGCCGAACCGAGCGTGCGGGACGCGTTCCTGCTGCAGACCCTGTTCCTCGACATGGTCCCGCCCGCCCAGGCCGAGTCCGTGCTCCGGGCGCACATCGGCGCGATCCAGGAGCACCGCGAGCAGTGGGCGGCGCACCGCGCCCGGCTGGCCGCCGCCGACACGCCACTCATCCAGGAGCGGCTGGCGCGCCGCGACCCCGCCGATCACGCCCGGATCGTGCGCCTCAAGACCCACGTGTTCGACTATCTGATCGACTCCGCGACGCATCGGATCGAGTGGGCGGAGCAGGCCATCAAGATCGTGCGGCAGCCGGCGGAGGGCTGACCTTCACGGCGGTTGGCCGTGCGCATCGCGGCACTCACGAGGACTCACGAGGACGAGACGTTGACGGCGGATGCCGCGAGCAATAACGTGTGGCCATGCAGAAGCCTCTGGCGGGCATTTTCGCGGTTCTGATTGCCGCAATGCTGGTGGCATGCACGCCCGCCGGCGGTCCTGACGCCGGAGGCATAGGCAATGCCGGAGCGACCTCCTCCTCCGCCCCCAGTGCACCGTCCGACACACCTGTACCAACCAGCGATGAGGGATCACTGGACGGAGTGTGGGCCGTGCAGCTGGCCGACCCGCAGTCGTCCTGCATCGTGGTGACCGATCGTCTGCTGCACATCGCGGGCGGGACTGCGTCGATCAGTCCGGGCGTGGCGGGGCTCGAAGACGGCGACCCCGAGCTGACCGGCCCGGCGACCCTTGACGGTGAAGCGGTCATCATCCACATGCAGAACCCCGCGCCGACGAAGGATTCCATCGACTTTTCCGGCACCCGCGCCGCCGATGGAACGGTGCTGGGCATAGCCAAGGCCGGCGGCATCCATCCCAGCCTGACCAACGGATACACCTGCGAATTCGCCGCGACCCTCGTGCCGGTGGCGGCGCCCACAACGGCGGACTGCACCGTCGCGGTCGTGCAGGCGGCGCTGAATTCCGCGCCCGGTCGAACGCGATTCGTCACACTGCAGAACCAGGCGACACAACTGGTGTGCGCGGGGGAGTGGGCGCTCGCCTTCGCCCAGACCGATCTCGACACCGGCAGCCCGACGCTTGAGCCCAACCTGCTGCACGCGGAGGCGGGCGTGTGGGAGGTGCGTGACTTCGCGGCGGAGTGTGCATCGCGTGCAGCTCCCGACGAGGTTCTCTTTGCGTGTCCCGTCGGCTGACGAGTGCCGGGCGGCGAGCATACTGGTTATGAGGGCATGTCTTGCATGCCAGAAAGAAGTACACAATGCGCGCTGTTGTTTTCGAAGCCTGGAAGACCTTTCCGTCCCTGACTGAGTGGGAGAAGCCCAAACCGGGTCCGGGCGAGGTGCTGTTGAAGGTGGCCGGCGCTGGCGCCTGCCACTCGGACGTCGCGGTGTACAAGGACTACGAGGCGGCGACAGCTCCTCCACAGCTTGCGCCCAGCTACGTGCTCGGCCACGAGAACTCCGGTTGGGCCGAAGAGCTCGGCGAAGGCGTCGAGGGTATCGAAATCGGAGCCGCATTCCTGGTGTACGGCCCCGTCGGCTGCGGCCATTGTGCCGCGTGCTCCCGCGGTGAGGACACCTACTGCGAGAACGTCGCCTCGATGTCGTACCTGGCCTCGGGCCTCGGCCGCGACGGGGGAATGGCCGAGTACATCACCGTTCCGGCACGCAACCTGGTGCCCCTCGGCGACGCCGACCCGATCGCGGCGGCCCCGCTGTCGGACGCCGGCCTCACGCCGTACCACGCCATCAAGAACTCCCTTCCGAATCTGGCCGGGGGCGGCAAGTTCGCGCTCGTCGTCGGGCTCGGCGGCCTTGGCCAGATCGCCGTGCAGATTCTCCGCGCGCTCACCGGGGCGACGATCATCGCCACCGATTCCAAGCCGGACGCGATGAGGCGCGCCGAGGCATCCGGTGCCGTCACCGTCCCCAGCGGCCCCGACCAGGCGGCACAGATCCGTGCACTGACCGGCGGTCGAGGCGTCGACGCAGCCTTCGATTTCGTGGGGGTGGCACCGACGATCGCGATGGCGGCATCAGTCATGGCCACAAAGTCGCGCCTCACCGTGGTGGGGATCGCCGGCGGAGCGTACGAATGGTCGTTCTTCAACACTCCGTACGAGTCGACCCTCACCAACACCTACTGGGGGACCATCGCCGACCTCTACGAGGTCGTCGCCATGTACAAGGCCGGACAGATCAAGCCCGATGTGGAGCTCTTCGCGATGGACGATGCGCTGGAGGCGTACCGCAAGCTTGAAGCGGGCGAGCTCTCCGGACGCGCAGTTGTGGTCCCGCACATGAAGAAGTAGTTCACAGAACGCTGGGCAGGTCAGGGCGTCGACGCGCTCCTGATCTGCCCAGTTCCGTGCCCGCCGCGGCGCGTCGTCAGCGTGAGTCACAGTCGTAAATGACTCACAGCCGTAAGTGAGTCACAGCCGTAAGTGAGTCACAGCCGTGAGTGAGTCACAGCCGTGACGGATCCCCCTACGACGACCCGCCCTGCCTCGGGTGTGCATAACTCCTGCAGATCGGTAGCCCACCACGGCGACATCGGCGTGATTCCGCGGCCGGGATGAACTACCAGCCGCATTCTGCAGGAGTTGCGCACGCGGCGGCCGGCTCGGGGCTGACCGCACAGGCCGAGCGGAGTGCATGCGAAGCCCGCATTCCGCTCGGCCGCCTGGGCACACGCGGCGACGTTGCTGACACGTCCTCGTACCTCGAGGGCGACCTGAGTGAGTTCATGCTGCATGTGCTGCACATGCGGCCGGAAGTGGACCTGTGGATAAGTGTTGATCCCGCTCGCGACTAGGACCGGAGGTCTTCTGCGGCCATCCCGCCCGCCGACGCGCCGGTTTAGTAGTGGTGGCCCGCCGCTACAATCACGATCTGCTCCGCCTCGACGGCATTGACGAGTCGATGCTCGTCGGTGATTCGCCGTGACCAGTAGCCGGCGAGTTGGTGCTTCAGCGCCTCGGGCTTGCCGATCCCGCTGGTTGGTGTGCGCTGAATGTCGGCGAGGAGGCGGTTGATGCGCTTCACCATCGCCCGATCGGTGGCAACCCAGTACTGGTAGTCGTTCCAACCGTTCTCGGTGAAGAGCACGTTCATTCGGACAGCTGCCTGGCAGCGACGCTTCCCGCGCGGTGCTGGGCGATGCTCTCCAGTAGGTGTGCCGCGTTGGCGGGTGTGCGCAGGAGGTAGGCCGTCTCCTCGAGTGCCTCGTAGTCGGCAAGCGACATCAACACGGCGCTGCCCTTCTTGGAGACGATCTCAATCGGCACATGGTCGTCGTTGACCTTTTCGATCAAGGGAAAAAGCTGCGCGCGAGCCTGTGAAGCGGTGATTGCCATGGCGGGCCTCCGAATCGAAAATCACGCTGTGTGGTACCGGATATCGTACCACCTGCATGTAAAGGTGAGTGGAGCCCGCTCATAACAATGGCAGTTCTACACTCGGTTTATGGCCGACTCCGCACGCGGACCGTTGCGCAGCGAACTCCTCGCGGGGCTCTCGCTGGCGATCGACCTCGGCCTCGGGCAGCCGATGGATCACATGCTGCGTTCGTCGATCCTGGCCCAACGGATCGCCGCCGAACTGCACCTCGACACGGACACCCGCGAACGGATCTTCCACAGCACGGTGCTCGCCTGGATCGGCTGCCACGCCGACTCCTTCGAACTGGCACACTTGTTCGGCGACGACATCGACTTCCGGGCCGCCACCTACACGATCGACAACCGCGGTCTCCCGCTCGCGGGGCTCATGCTCGGCCACTCCGGCGCCGGGCAACCGGCGCTGCAGCAGGCCGGCGCGAAGGCCCGGTTCCTGGTCAACGGACGCTCCTCCGTGCAGAACCTGATCGCCTCCCACTGCCATTCCGCTGCGACACTGGCCGGGGCACTCGGCATGGACCCGCAGATGGCCGACATCCTGATCTGCACGTTCGAACGCTGGGACGGCAAGGGCCTCCCCGAGGCACGCTCGGCGGCGGAGATCCCGCTGGAGATGCGGGTCACCCAGCTGGCGGACGTCGCGGAGATCTTCCTCCGGACCGGCGGGCTGGAGTCCGCCGTCGAGATGGTGCGGCGGCGGCGCGGCACCCAGTTCGACCCGGCGCTGGCCGACCTGTTCTGCGACCGGGCGCACGACCTCACCGACGGGTTGATGGCGACCGACCCGTGGACGGACGCCCTCGCATCCGCTCCGCCCGGGCCGCCGTTGGCCGGCGTCGAACTCGACGCGGTTCTGGCGGCGATGGGCGACTTCGCCGACCTCAAGTCGCCGTATACGTCCGGGCATTCGCGTGGGGTGGCCGAGCTGGCCGACGCCGCGGCAGGCGCCGCCGGCTTGTCGACCGCCGCGCGGGACGCGGTGCGCCGAGCCGGCTGGGTGCACGACCTCGGGCGGATGGGCGTGTCCAACTCCGTCTGGGACAAGACCGGGTCGTTGACGGATGCCGAGCTCGAGCGGGCGCACATGCATCCGTTCTTGAGCGAACGGATCCTCGGCCGGATCCCCGGCTGTCGCCGGCTGTCGGCCGTGGCCGGGGCACACCACGAACGCCTCGACGGGTCCGGGTACCCGCGGGGCGTCGGCGGCGAGGCGCTGGATGCGGAGCAGCGCATCCTGGCCGCGGCCGACGCCTTCCACTCCTGGCTGGAACCCCGGCCGCACCGCGAGGCCGTGCCCGAAACGGATGCCGTCGCCCGTCTCCAACATGAGGCCGCGGCCGGCCGGTTGGACGGTGACGCCGTCGACGCGGTGCTCGTCGCGGCCGGCGTGCGGAACCACCGCCGCACCGCGCGGCCCACCGGCCTGACCGACCGGGAGACGGAAGTGCTCCGCCTGCTCTGCCGGGGTTTGGGCAGCCGCGGCATCGCAGAACTGCTGGTCATCTCGCCCAAGACCGTGCGTAACCACATCGAGCACATCTACGAGAAGATCGGCGTCACGAATCGGGTCGGGGCGACCCTGTTCGCCCAGCGGAACGGGCTGCTGGAGCTCCCGGTGCGCGGGTAGAAATACGCGGGTAGAAATGGGGCGCCTGCCCCATGCCGAGACCCTCCGCCCCTCCTTACGCTCAGGTCATGAGCAGCACATGCTGCACGAGCTCAAGGAGATGAGCACCATGGCACCGATCCACCCGCAGGACGTCGCGGAGGCCGCAGCAGCGGCATCCGTCGACCCGTCAGACCCCGCCGAGAACTTCTTCGGCTACGCCGTAATGGGCGTGCCGTTCGAGTCCGGCCACTACTTGGCGTTCCGGCACTTCCCGGCCAGTTCTATCGGCCCCGGGTACCGGGCGGTGTGGCTGCGAGAACCAGACGGCGTCTGGACGATCTTCGCCGACGCGCCGCCCGACGTCAGCTGCATGCGGTACGTCGGCACAGGCATCACGCATTCGGTCACCGGCCCGGTGGAGCTGCACTGGCTCTCGCCGACCAGTGCGCGCATCGAGGTGCCGGATGCAGTGGACTGGCGCATCGACATGGGCAACACTCCGGCCACCAGGGTCGCCGGAATCACGGCCCGCCTGATTCCCGCGCCGCTCTGGCAGAGTGACGCGTTCCTGGCGGTGATGGGCGCGATGATGGGTCCGATGCTGCGCGCCGGGCGGATGCGCCTTGCCGGCCGGGTGCCCAACGGCCAGACGTACCGGATGCGCCCGTTGCGGGTCTGGGCACTGGCCGACAGCGCGGCCACCGTCTTCGGGCGGGATGCCGGTCGGCCGCGGGGGCTGCCGGAGCAGGAGCATCTGGCTGACCTGTGGCTGCCCCAACGCGGGCTGTTCGTCGCCGACGTCGTTGCGCGCTACCCCTCGACGGCTGGCCGCGGGGACGTGACAGATCAGGTTCGAACAGTCAGCACGACCTTGCCCGGCTCGCGATGGGGATCGTGACCGCTCTCGTAGGCCCGCCGCGCCTCCTCCAGCGGGAACCGCGCGGCAACCCGCACGGAAAGGTGACCGTCGGCCACCAGGCTGGACAAATGCTCCATTTGGGCAGAATCCGCGCGCACGATGAAGAACGCGCCAGTGATCTTGTGCTTTTCCAGCAGCTCCGCGTCGGCAGGTGCGTTCAACGTGACGAGAACTCCTCCTTCGTTCAGGGTTCCATACAAGCGTTCGTCGGGAGCGCCAGGCACGGAGTAGAGCACCACGTCGTATTCCCGGCCCCCGCCGTCGAGCTCGTCGTTCTCGAAGTCGATGGTTCGGTCGGCGCCGAGCGATGCCAGCAGTGCGATGTCCTTGCCGCGCGCCGTTGCCGTCACATGTGCACCCAGGAGTCTCGCGATCTGCACCGCGAACTGCCCCACGCCTCCCGCGGCCCCGAGAATCAGCACCCTGCTGCCCGCGGTGACGTGACCGTGGTCGACGAGCGCCTGCCAGGCAGTCAACGCCGCCAACGGCAGCGCCGATGCGTTCACGTGATCGATGCCTGCCGGCTTATGCGCAACACAATCTGAAGGAAGCACCGTGAACTGGGCGGCGGCACCGTTCCTGTCGAAGGGGAGGAGCCCGAAGACCTCATCGCCCTTCTTATAGCCGACGACGTCGGCCCCCACGTCGATGATGCGTCCCGAGGCCTCATGCGACGGAATGGTTGGGGTGCGGGGCTCACCGTCACGCAGCCAGGTTTCGTCCCAGAGCAGTTCGGTGAACGTGATGGCGGCCGCATACACCTCGAGGAGCAGTTCGTCGGGGCCGACCTCCGGCACCGGCGCGTCCTCATAGACCAGTACTTCGGGGCCTCCGCGCACGTGAGCCCGAATCGCTTTCATGGTTGTCATGGGTTCCCTTTCTCTGGTCTCTCCAGAGTGGCAGGTTATGAGCAGCGTGGCTTGGGTCATCTGACCGAACGGCACCCGCGGTCAGTGGCTCCGGCGGCGTCGATTCCGGCGGACCGGCCCGGCGACCAGCACAGCAGCGACAATGAGCGCGATGAGCGCCAGCCCGACGACCAGCCACCCGAGATCGATTGACATTGTGTCGTTGCAGACCGCAGTGGGGTCAACGCACGACATTCGAATGTCCAGTGCTCGCATGACGTCATTCAAGCATGTGCTCCCAATACATCACTGAACTTGCAGGTCATATGACCAGGAAGTTCAGGTCTCTGACTCGAGGATGAGCGCCGCTCCGCCGCGGGGTCGTCAACCAGCGGTACACCGCCCTGGTTAGGCCATCGGTCCCGGCGGTCGTACCCGGCCGTCTCAAATCCGGCTCTGGTAGGTTGGATGAGTGTCGCAGCTTATATCACGCGACATTCCTCTCCAGCAATAGTGTCGCCAACTTTTTTCTGCGACTGGCTGGAGACGATTTCTACCCCGCCACCGCGTCGGCGACCAATCATTACTGCCACGGGTGTGACGCATGAACTCAGGCTGGAAAGCCGGAAAGGTACCATTTGCGTAAGCGCGTCGCGATCATCGGAGCTGGACCCAGCGGAATGGCCCAGCTGCGGGCATTCGAATCGGCACAGAAGGCGGGTCGCGAGATCCCCGAAATCGTGTGCTTTGAGAAGCAGGACGATTGGGGCGGCCAGTGGAATTACAACTGGCGAACCGGCATCGACCAGCACGGTGAACCCGTGCACTCGAGCATGTACCGAAACCTCTGGTCGAACGGGCCGAAGGAAGCACTCGAGTTTGCCGAGTACACCTTCGATGACCACTTCGGCCGCGCGATTTCGTCCTATCCTCCTCGCGCCGTGCTCTGGGACTACATCGATGGCCGCGCCCGCAAGAGCGACGTGAAGAAGTTCGTGCGCTTCGCCACGGCAGTGCGCTGGGTCGAGTTCCACGAGCACACCCGGACCTTCACGGTGACCGTCGAGAACCTGGCGACCAAGACCACGTATTCCGAGGAGTTCGACCACGTCATCGTGGGCTCCGGTCACTTCACCGTTCCCAACGTGCCGAACTTCGCCGGAATTCGAGACCTTCACCGGCAGCCTGCGCCACGCGCACGACTTCCGGGGGGCCGAAGCCCTGGCCGGCAAGGACGTCCTGCTTGTCGGTGCCAGCTACTCGGCTGAGGACATCGGCGTGCAGGCACACAAAATGGGCGCCCGCTCGGTCACCATCAGCTACCGTTCACGGCCGATGGGATTCGACTGGCCCGACGGCATGTCTGAGGTGCCGCTCGTCGACCACTTCGACGGTCCGGTCGCGCACTTCATCGACGGCACGAGCAAACGGTTCGACGCCGTGGTGCTCTGCACGGGTTACCTCCACCATTACCCATTCCTCCCGTCCGATCTGTCATTGGACTCCCGCAACACGCTGTACCCCGACACGCTCTACCGCGGCGTCGTGCGTGAGAACAACGACCGGCTGTTCTTCCTCGGCGCCCAGGACCAGTGGTTCACCTTCAACATGTTCGACGCGCAGGCCTGGTACGTCCGCGACGTGATTCTCGGCGACGCGGTTGTTCCGGATGCCGCGGAGCAGCGCCGCAGCATGGACGAGTGGCTCGAACGCCTGGCTTCCCTCGACGGTGCAGAGGACGAGGTGCGATTCCAAGCGGACTACATCAAGGACCTCATCGCCGCCACGGACTACCCGATGTTCGACCTGGAGGAGGTCGGGAGGATATTCCTGGCCTGGAAGCACGACAAGCAGCGCGACATCCTGACCTACCGTGACGCGGTGTATCCGTCCGTGATGACCGGCACCATGGCAGCCGTGCATCACACTCCGTGGCTCGAAGAACTCGACGACAGCGCTGAGCGGTACCACTCGCGGCCGGAGATCGCGGCCGACGATTTCGACGTCGCCGCCTGATCCGCCGGGCTCCGGGGCGGGTAGGGATATCCGCCTCGGAGGTGCGCTGGCCACATCGAATCGGCGGAAGTCCCGATCGAGGGTCGCCACAGGGCTCGCGTGTGCGCGCAACGGATGTGATGTATGCGTCGGGAATGACATTGCCGAGGGCGTCCCCGGCGAGGCAAGTCTCTTTGAAAACGTTAAGGCCATCAGGGAGCCCTGGTATGGACCGGTATGCCCGGGAGGCGACGACCGCATCGAGGAATTCAAAGACTTCCGCGAGGGTCGATGGCAACTCGAAGATGTGAGTGTTTATGACCAGATGCAGGAATCCTACCCACACGAAATCAGGTACAACGACGCCGGTGTCGCTCGCGAATGCGTCGTCGAACCACGGGCGCACGTCTGTGTGGTGAGGGTGATCCGCGCGGAACGCTGCCAGCAGGACGTTGACGTCCAGTACGATCACGACAGGTCGTCGCCTGCGTCGAGGGTGTCATACATTAATCGGTTGGAGGCGGGGTCGATGCCCGGTCGCATGCCGTTCCCGCGCGTGAATACCGGGATCGCCGGGACGGCAGAAGGAGTCGGCGCGACTCAGGGAAGGGTGAGCATCCGGCCTGGGTTCGACCTCGTCATCTCGTCGCACTGCTCCATGGTGACTCCGCGCTCCAGCAGCAGTGGGATGAATACCTCGCCAAGGTACCGGTAGCCCTGCTGGCCATGGGTGTCGGGGTTCATCCACACCTCTGCACCGGTGAGGTCCTGAGCCAACAAGATGCGGGACGCGTGGCCTGCGGCTACCAGCGACGCCACCATGTCGGCACGGCTCTGGTCGGATCGAAAGTAGGATCGTTTCGAGAACTCACCTTCTGTTCGGTCAGTTGCGGGCGGCCCGAGGAAGAAGTCCCAGACCTGCTTCCCGATGGTGTCGATCGCGATATTCGCTCCTCGATCGAGGATCCGCTCGGCGTAATGCGGGTCCGCGTGGGTATCCATATGCCCGACGACGACCCGTTCCAGATCCGCGCCCTCTTCGACGAGAATGTCCAGTTGCTCGAGGCCCATTGTCCCATGGGTGGTGTGGGTGGCTATCGCCAGTCCCGTTTCACGGTGGGCCCGAGCTGTTGCCCGGAGACACTTCTCCTCATGGGGCGTGATTTCTCCGAGACTCGTCGCCTGTTCGCCGAAGATGCCCGCTCTTACCGTTGTAGTGCCGATGCCCATCGTCGCATCCGCCACGAGTCGTTGGGTGAGTTCCGCAACGTCCGCCTCGATCGACCACCGTGGCGAATGGGCCTCCATGTAGACGGCCGAGCCGCTGACGATGTTGAGGCCCGACCGGCGGGAGATTTCTCGTAGCGATTCCGTGTTGTCGCCGTCGGGGTCTCGTCCGACGACTCCGTAAGGACTCAGGTCCACAACAGTGCCGAAACCAAGGCCCGCCAAGCCGGAGAGCGCCGAGACGGCCAGATCAACGTCGTTGTAGCCGGTGCCTTCGGTGAGCCAGGGCCCAGGGACGAGGGAGAGCAAGTGTTCGTGCGGCATCACGCGTCCCAGGTCGTTTGGGTCGACTGGGCCGAGTACCGTTTCGACGTGCGCCATGAGGGCATCCTCTCTTCAGAGTCGTCTGGATGGGCGGTGGCCGGCGGAAAAGGTTCCACCGGCCACCGTTGAGTACTACTTCGTGACGCTGGCCGGCGGTTTCGTGCCGTAGTCGCCCTGCCAGCCTTCGACCAGGTTGTCCTTGGTGACCTTGGTCGGCTTGGACGCAACAAGGGCGGGTGCTTCCTTGCCGAGCATGCCGTAGGCGCCCGAGATGGCCAGTCCCTTGCCGATGCCGAGTGCGCCGTTCCCGACCATACCGAGAACGACTCCATCGCCCACCATGTCCGCCGCCAACGTGGCGTCGAGGTCATTGGTTACGACTTTGATGTCGGTACGTCCCGAATTGCGGATCGCGGACACGACGCCCTGAGCGGCGGTGGCCCAGGACACGTAGATGCCCTTGAGGTTCGGGTTCCGAGTGATCATGGCAGTGGCGATCTCCTCAGTCCTCGACTCGTCGGAAAAACCCTCTTCCGCGGCAAGCTTCATGTCCGGGTACTCATACGCAAGCCAGTCCTTGAACGCCTTGTCGCGCTGGTTGGTGAACCAGAAGTCGGCATCGTGGTACAGGTAGCCGACATCACCCTTTCCCTTGAGCGCGTCGCCCAGGATCTCAGCATTCGCGCGTCCGGCATCCGTGAGGGACTCGGTGACGATGGAGACGAATTCCTTGCCGGCGGTATATCCGGCCGGTGGCGTGGTCATGATCACAAGTTTAACGCCTTTGTCCACCGCCTCCTTGAAGGCGGATGCGGCCGAGGTGGGGTCGACCGCGATGGTCACGATGATGTCAGGGCTGAGAGCCAGCACGCTCTGCATGTTGTTGGCTTGCTTTGCGGCGTCGAAGTCAGCCTGCGTACTCGCCACCACCTCGATCCCGAGGTCTTCGAACTCCTGCCGGGCGCCCTTCTCAACGGCGGAGACGAACTCGGATGACGTGTGCCAGACGAAAGCTGCCGTGTAACCGCCCGTCTTGACCTTTGCCATTTCATCGTCGGTGAGCTTCAGTTCGTCGAGCGTGCCGGGCTTCTCCTTATTGGGGCCAACGAATTCGAGACTCGGCTTCCCTGCGGCAGTCGCGGATGTGCTGCCGCTATCGCCCCCGCCGGSGGGGGCGCCGCCGGTACTGCAGCCGGTCAGGCTCAAAGCGAGAACGAGGGCGAGTGCACCGACCTTTGGTGCCGTTAGGGTGTGGTTCAGTTTCATTTCTGCGCTTCCTTCGTTGGTGGTGCAGGAGTGGTGCTGTTGATTGGTTCAGGTGGTGAGGGTCACTTTGCTGAGCCCCGCAGGACGATCGGGGTCGCGCCCGAGCAGGGTGGAGAGTTCAAGGGCCAACAGCTGGAACGGGATGATCTCGAGGAGTGGTGCTGTGTCATCCTTGATGTCGGCTGGCAGGACATCGGCGAACGGGTGCGCCGCGTTCGTGGCTGGCTCCCCTGATCCCAAGACGAAGACCCGCGCGCCCTTTGCCTCGAAATCGGGGATAAGCGCCCGCACGGACTCGCGTCCTTGGGAGGAAGATGTGAGACAGAAGACCGGGGTTCCCTCAACTGCCTGGCCCAGCGGTCCATGCTTCGCGTCGGCAGCGCTCCAGCCGGACGCGGCAACGCTGGACGTCTCCATAAGCTTCAACGCAGCCTCCTTGGCCGTGGACATGGAGTAGCCGCGCCCCACGATCATCACGCGGTCTGATGCCACGAACTCGTTCGCGAAGGATGCTGCGGCATCCACCGACCGGGCGATGACCTGCTCACCCTGAATTGCGAGTGCACGGACGTCAGCCGACAGGTCGTCATATGACCGTCCGCCTGCCAGCTTGACCAGCAGATAGAGGGCGAGGATCTCTGCGGTGTACGTCTTCGTCGCGGCGACCGACAGTTCGGGACCCGCGGACAAGTCGATGTGCACGTCGGCGAGTTTCCCCATCGGGCTGCCCGGGTCGTTGGTGAGCGCAACGATCCTCGCACCGGCCCCACGGGCGCTCTCGAGCGTGCTGACGAGGTCAGGTGACGCTCCGGATTGGGAGACGCCGATCACCAGGTGTCGTGATGAATAGACGTTCCGTTCGAACACTGATGACACGCTCGGCGTGGCGAGGAACGTCGGCACACCAAGGACGACCTGCGACAGGTACTGCCCGTACATCGCGGCGTGGTCGCTCGACCCTCGCGCGACGAATACCATCGTGTCGGTGCTTCCGGCGGTGATGAGTGCTCGCGCTTCTTCGAAGGCCGACCGCTGGCTGTCTACCAGCCGCAGCCAGGCCGCGGGTTGTTCCATGATTTCGGAACGCATGAGGGCGCCCGGCGTGCCGGTGACGTTTCCTTCCTCCGTCAGCGGGTTCATGCGAGGCCCGTGATCATCGAAACCAGCTCGTTGTGGCTGGTGTCTGCGAGGCGTTTGACTCCCACCTGCGTTCCGCGCCGCAGGACGGCGACCCGGTCAGCGAGGCGGAAAACCTGGTCCATGTTGTGGCTGACGATGAGCACCGCAGCACCTCGTTCCCGCAGTCGCATGATGAGGGACTCCACCTTGGCCGTCTCGGCAACGCCCAGTGCGGCGGTCGGTTCGTCCATGAGGACCAGGCTCGACGCCCAGTGCGTGGCCCTGCAGATCGCGATGCCTTGCCGTTGGCCGCCGGAGAGGTCGCGGATCGTGGCCTTCGACGAAGGGATGCGGACGTCGAGTGAGTCCACCAGGGCTTGTGTCTGGCGGGCCATCTCCTTGCGGTCGAGGAGCCGCAGCGGTCCCTTGACCAGCTCGCGGCCAAGGAACATGTTCATGTACACCGGCTGGTCCTCGACGAGGGCGAGGTCCTGGTAGACGACCTCGACGCCTTTCGCCCTGGCATCTGACGCATCCCGGAATGACACCGGCTCACCGCCGAGGAATATCTCGCCGCCGGTGGGCTGGTAGAGCCCAGAGATCATCTTGACCAGGGTCGACTTGCCGGCGCCATTGTCGCCGACGAGTGCGACGATCTCGCCGGCGGCCACCTCCAGGTCGAAGGACTTGACGGCGATGACGCCGCCGAAATGCTTCTGGAGGTTGGAGATACGCAGAGCGGGTTGCCCTCCGGTCTGGGCAGGAAGCGTGGCTGGCGAGGTTTCGTTCATGACAGGCCTACCGATCAAGGGTTGAGGAGAGGGGACGAGCGTCGGACAGAGTAAGCGGAGCTGATCCGTTGGCAGACCAGATGCCTTCCACGCGGGGCGTGCCAGTGGAGAGACCGGATATGCCGGCGGTAAGGCCGCGGGTCACGAACACTTGCGGCCGGAACCCGAAGATGACGGTGTTTCCACTTGCGACGCGCCGCTCGTCGCCGATCGGAATTCTGCAGTAGTAGTCAATCGCGTCGGCTGCGGGCATCTCGACTCTCAGCGTCGGTGCATCATGGATGCCGCTATCAGGGTCGGTGATGACGATGGCCTCGGTCTCCACGCCCGGAAGAACAGGATCGGGATAGAGCCCCCCACCAAACACATAGGCCCGGTCATTCCACAAGTGCGAGACTTCGGAGATGTAAGCGATGGCCGGTTCCTCGACGAGGTCCTCGACCGCGTGCCACGGGGTGGTTCCGGTGAGACCGTGTCCAGGCTCCACCTGCGTGGCGCCGGATTCAGCCAGGCGGGCCAGCATGGCGGTGGACGTCGTTCCAGGGGCGTTGATCTCAATGTCCGTGCGGCCAGCCTTTCGAAGCGCATCGGCCGCGCGTTCCAGGGTGGTGAGGTTGGGCGTCGGCGCGACCGTACCGCGTTCCCGGTCGAAGAGCGTCGCAGGGAAAGTGACGACCCCGGCGAAGCGTGCTCCGTCCAGCCTGTCGAGTGAATCGGCGACCTCCACGATGGACTCTGCGTCGAACCCACCTTCGTGTCCCGGGTAGAAACGGTCTCCGGGAGCGATGATGCGCGCCAAAAGATCCTGTTCGCGTCCACGTCGCCTGTTCGCTTCGGCCGCCTCTTTCGCCTTTACCTGGTTAAACACGGTCCAGTAGAGCGGTTCGAGGGCCGCTGCAATGTCGGCCTGGTGGCGAGGGATCTGCACGAGGTGTCCGAGATGTCCGCTGGCAAGGCCTCCAGCGGATGCCGCGATCGCGCACTCGAGGTCGACGCCGACCGAGTGGGTGATTCCAGCTTGTGCAATGACCCGTGACGCATCACGGTTCCGGCCGATCTGCTTGGTCATCGCGAAAGCTTTGAGACCTAGCCGCTGGGCTTCCGCCGAGATTGTTCGAGCATTCCGTTCGACGGCGTCGAGGTCAATGGCATAACAGTTCGCGGGGAGGATGCCTTCACGGTGGAACCGGGCAGCCGTTCCCAGGAGTCCGGGGTTCCTGCGTTTCAGGAGTGGGAGGAACATGCGTAGCCTTTCTGTTAGCTGCTCTTCTTGCCGCGGAGCGACAAGGAGACCGCGACGAGGATGATGAGGCCGCGCACGATCATCTGCTGGGAGACGTTCAGCCCGGCCAGGATGAGACCGTTGTTGATCATGCTCATCAGGAGGCTTCCGACGAGTGCCCCGATGACGCTGCCTTTTCCTCCGAAGAGGCTCGTGCCTCCCACGATGACGGCGGCGATGACGGTCATGAGGTCGGCCTCACCGAGGGTGTAACGAGCGCCCTGCAGGCGACCGGCGTACAGGAGCCCGGCGAGCGCGGCGGTGGTCGCCGATCCCACGAGTACCATCATTCGAACGCGGTCGACCTTGATCCCGCTCACCCGTGAGGCGGAGGCGCTGTTGCCCACGGCAAGCACGTGGGCGCCGTAGCGCTTACGGCGAAGTAGCACCCAGCCCACAAGGACGGCTGCAGCGGTCCACCAGAGCAGGATCGGGATGCCGAGAAGCTGTCCGCCGCCGAACAGGAAGGCGAACACCGGATCGGTCACGGGCACTGACTGCAGGTCGGTGAGCTGACGCGCGATTCCCGCGACCAGGCCCATCGTGGCGAGTGTCACCAGGAAGGACGGGAGCCGGACAACGGTGACGAAGATACCGTTGACGAGCCCGACCAGAGCACCCACTGCGAGCCCCGCGAGCGCGGCGAGCCACCACTGGTCGGTCGCCTGGAGCACGACCGCCGCGGTGAGCGCCGAAAGAGCGACCACTGAGCCGATGGAGAGGTCGATCTCGCCGGCGCTGAGCACGAACACCATGCCGACTGCCATCACAGTGATGGGTGCGGCTTGGATGACGATGTTCGTCAGGTTCGTGGGGTTCAGGAAGTACTGTGCCTGCGTGACTGCGAAGAACAGAAAAACGAGGACGAAGCCGATGTAGACGACGTACTCGGACCAGGCCACGCTGCGAAGCCGACCTCGGTTGGCAACGCGAAGGGTGTCGCTCATGCGATGTGTTCCTTTCGGACTTGGGAGACGGCCGCGTGGATAGCGATGTCGACGGCGCCGATCGCAGAGGCGCGTTCGGCGAGCCGGCTGGTCTGCACGATCACGTCTGGGTGACCGAAGCGGGCGAGCCAGTTCTGGATGGGGGCGAGAAGCTCGGGTCGCGACCCGACGCCTCCGCCGAGGACGACCCGTTCGGGATCGAGGATCGCCACCACTGCGACGATCGACTGGGCCAGGAACCGCGCTTCAGCGTCGATGACGTCCGCCGCATCACGGTCCCCTTCGGAGGCGCGACGGAACACCTCGGCTGTGGGTACGTCGAGTCCGGTCCGGTGGGTGTAGTTGTCCGCAATGCTGCCTCCACTTGCCGCCTCCTCCAATGGTCCTCGCAGGTGGTTGGCCCGGTCCAGTGGGTCGGTGCCGAACGGGAGGAATCCGATCTCGCCGGCTGCCCCCCGGCTTCCGCGGAGCAGCTTCCCATCCAGGACGATCCCCATGCCGATCCCGGTTCCCACTGCGATGAAGACGAAATTGTTCCCCGGACGGTTCCGGTCGTGCGCGAGTTCGCTGACCGCGGCCGCATTGACGTCATTCTCCAGCAGGGTGGGGTGCCCGAGGCGGGCGGTGAGAGCGGAGGTGAGGTCATAGCCGGCGGTGTCACCGAGATTCGGAGCGAGGAGGAGCGTTCCATGCTCCGGGTGAGGGGCTCCGGCACCCGCGACCACCGTCGAGCAAACGGTCGCCGGAGCCACGCCCCCTTCTTCGCAGAGACGGTCGACGATCTCGGCAAGCTGGTCGACGAGCGCAGGACCTCCCTTCGGGTTCGTGGGGACCGTCAGTTCCGCGAGGATGTCTCCCGCCGTGGTGGCAAGCGCGCCGATGATCTTCGTGCCGCCGACGTCGATTCCGATGACGGCGGCTTCGATGACGGGGGCTTCGGTATCGATCATCGAATTCACTTGCCCGCTTTGACGACCGCGGCGGGCACTGACTCGTTCCAAGCGGCGTAACCCTCCGGGATGTTGTCCTTGGTGACGGTGATCACGTTCGCGACACCGTATGCGGGGGCGGGCTTGCCAAGAATGGCGTAGGCGGCCGAGATGGCCATGGCCTTGCCATAGTTGAACGCTTCGTCGGTGATGATAGCCGCAGTGTGGCCGCCGTCGCTCACCAGGTCGGTTGCCATGGTTTCGTCAAGGTCGACGGTCACGATTTTCGTCGTCGTATTGCCAGCGCCCTTGAGAGCGGAGAGCACACCCTGGGCGGGGACGGCCCAGCTGGTGTAGATCCCGCTGACGTCTGGGTGGTGCACCAGGATCGCGTTGGCGATTTCCTCGGCCTTGTTCGGGTCGGAGAAACCCTCCTTTGCCACAACCCGCACATCGGGGCAGGTGTCGGCGAGACTCTGCTGGAATACGGCATCACGGAAGTTGGTGACGTGGAAGTCTGCGTCGTAATACATGATCGCCACCGTGCCGGTGGAGCCCACTGCCTTGCACATGGCGTTCGCCGACTGTGTACCAATCTGGTACAGGTCGTCGGTCATGATCGCCTGGTACTGCTGGCCGTGCGTGTAGCCGTCAGGGGCCTGGTCGGCGAAGACCAGCTTGACGCCCGCGTCCACCGCTGGCTGGTACGCGGCAGCACCGGTAGTCGGATCGACGGCTTGGCCGAGGATGACCTCCGGAGCCGTGGCGAGGGCGCTCTGAATTTGGTTGGCTTGAGTCGCCGCGTCGAACTTGGCGTCAGCCGTTGCCGTGACCGTCACACCGAGTTCCGCGAACTCGGCGAGCATGCCGTCCTGGAGCGCCTGGGTCCATGCCGACAGCTCGTGCCAGAGGATCGCGACCCGGTGGTTGCCCGCCTTGATCTGGGCGACCTCCTCTTCGCTGAGCGTGATATCCGTGGCGGGAGTGGGATTTTCGCCCGAGGGACCGACCGTGGAAATGATGTGCCCGAATTTGTCTATGACCGTGTGCGAGGAGTTCTGCGGTGAGGACGACGACCCACTCCCTGCCGTGCAGCCCGCGAGGGCCACGGAAGCCGCGAGTAGGAGCGCGAGCTTGGGAAGAGTGCGAGTGAAGCTGCTGGTGCCTGAGGCTTGCATGAGGTCTCGTTGCCTTTCGTCCGACGCTGGAGGATGCTTCAGTGCAGCGATCTACCGTGGCTCACGGTTTGATTTCTGTCTGCAATCAAATCTAAATGAAGAAGCCTCCCTGATGCAAGCTCGAGCCTTGTTACAATTCGATCACGGGTGAAACGGCCCTGTCGCGGAGTGCGCGCTGAGTGTTTTCGTTCAGCGTGAACTGAAATGGTTCGGAGGCATGGTGGACTCGAAGTCGGTGAACCGATGTGCGGTCCTCGTCGAACTCTTAGCATCGAGCCCCACGACCCGGGTTGCGGTTGCGGAGGCCACCAAGCTGTCAGGCGCCACTGTTACCCGCGCAGTTGATGCGCTGATCGAGGAAGGGCTTGCTCGCGAACTGCGACTCGTGCCGGTGAGCGGGAGGGGCCGGCGGGCGGTATTGATCGAGGCCGTCGGCGAGCAGCAGTTCTCCATCGGGGTAGATCTCGGTGCCTCCAACACCCGGTTCGTGGTTATGGACCTGCTAGGAAATGTCGTCGTCGTGCATCGGGTGCGAACTCCGACCGACCTGGCTCCCTTGGCACTTGCGGCATGGCTCTCCGAGCTAATCATCTCCCGATTGGGCGATTTCCGCGATCACGTTGGTGGGATCGCCATCGGCCTTCCTGGTGCAGTGAACCCGGAGACACGGGTTGTGTCGAACGCTCCTCACCTGTCACAGATCGAAAACCCGGAATTCGTCACTGCGCTCAAAGAGTCGTTCGGCATGCCCATAACCTTTGACAACGACGCGAACTATGCTCTGCTCGGGGAACGCCACTTCGGCGTGGCTCGAGACGCGCCGAACGCCGTCATGTTTACCCTCGGTGCGGGCCTGGGAGCGGGCGTCGCGATCGAGGGGCGACTTGTCCGGGGAACGCATGGGCTCGTCGGCGAGTTCGGGTCGCTTCCCGTGGGCCCTCTCGGATCGAGGCTGGAGCATCTTGTGACCGGCCCAGGCATCATGCTGCGTGCGTCAGAACTCGGATTCGACCTCGGGAGCCCGGCCGATCTATTCCAGCTTCCCCTTCCTGAGCCGCTGCTTGCGCTGCGACGGCAGTTCGAGCAGGCGCTGCTCGTGGCCATCACCGCCGCGGTCGTTGCATCAGACCCCGAAATTGTCGTGCTGGGTGGCGGGATTGCGCCGTCACTGCACGGAAGCGTTGCGGAGCTGGAGGCCGCTCTCACACGGAACCTGCGTGTCTCTCCGCGAATTGCCATCGCCGAGCTTGGTGACCTCTCCGGCGCCCTGGGCGCCGGCGTCCAGGGCCTTTACACTATTTACTCTGCGATGGGCATTCCGTCTGGCGACCTTGCTCGCATCCCGCAGCGTCGGGAACTGGCGGCCCTACTTGCGGCACCAAGCATCGGCGACCGAGCGGACGAAGCTATTACGGTGCCGGCTGTTCCGAGCAAGACACCATAGCCATGCGCAAGGCATCGCCGCCGCCGAAGCCGGACAGGACGTAATGATGGCTCCGGAAGAGCAGACCTATTTCCTCCATCGCCAGTCGGATGACCCGTGCTCTGAGCCGCTCCGCTCCGAGCCGCCAGTGTCGCTGCGCGCCGTGCACAGGCTTTGACCCGATGCCGCCGGGTCTCTCGGCAGCGGCTGGCGACCACGTGGAGTGCCAGATGCGGAATGAGTTCGTGCAGTTGGACCGCAATATGCATCCAATGGCGTTCCCGCGAGTCTCCGCGCTCGCCGAGGCGATCTGGTGCCGGGAACGCGGGTCGTTCGATGAGTTCGAGGAACGGCTCGGCGCCCACCTCGTGCGATTGCTTCCGATAGGCATCGACGCTTACCGGCGAACCGCCAGCTGATCGCTTCCGTGGAGCGCCTGAACCTCTCGCGGCTATGCGACCAGGGAACTGGGTCGTTCGGTGCGTTACGGTCGGACATCTTTACCAGAAGTGCGGGTTTACCAGAAGTGCGGGGCAAATTGCTCGACTACTGCTCGGAGCGACTGCTCGCCAAATGCCGAACTGCGGCCGATAGTCCCGAACTGGGGTGTCGCCTTCGGGTCGCTGCGGTGATGGCGGCGGGCCGCCGCTGCTAATTTCGGCTTGAGATGGAGTGGAGGACCAACCCATGAACTCAAACGAGCTGCTGTCTGGGATTAGCTTGCTGATCGTCGCATACGGTGGAATCTTCGTGCTCACCGGTCTCCTACCGTTCGTGGCTACCTTCCTGTTCGATGGAGTGGTGCAGCTCCTGCGCCACAACGGTTTGCGGTACTTCCTCTTGGCATTGGGTATAACAGTCGTCGTTGCGGCCTTTGGATTACTCCTTTATCAGTACGGCATTAGCAGCCCCGCGGTAACGTCCGTGAGCCTTGCGAGCCTGACTATTCTCGGTGGCTGGTTTCTCACCTTCTCGGTTCCTCTGGCCGTCATAGCGTTCCTCTTCCGTACCGGGAAGCTCTTACTCAGGAACCGGCGCGCGGCGTGATCGCCGCATTCGGTGTTGCGCTTCGCGCCTGCGATGTGCTCGGTTACTGAATAAGCTCGCGATTCGACGGCCACCTGCTGCTGGCGTCGACACGAATTGGGGGAGCAATGGGGCAAAGCTGGCACCCGTCATACTGGGGCAAACTGGCAACCAAATGCACTGACTGGACGCTGACTTTCGATGGCGACGACCTGTCCGTCGAGGGCGACGGCAACTCCTTCATCACCAGCATCGGTGACGTCGGTGACGTGCGGGTCAACCGTGGCGCCGTGTGGTCCACCATCGAGATTTCCCATACGCTTCGGCGCATCCGTTTGCGTGGCATACCGAACCGCCGGGCGCGCAACCTGGTTCAGGTGCTCAACGCAGCCCAAGGCGACCTCGCTCACCGCGAAGAAGTCCAGGCGCTGATCGGCAGATTCGAAGCCACAGCAGCTCAGGTGCTCAACTGGGTGGACGAACTTTCGCTAGCCGCCGCCGAACAGCTCAAGAACCGGGGCTGGCTCAGCCGAGAATTTACGGAGGAGTGGGCGGCACGGAAAGCCGCCATCGGGTTCGACCGCGTGCTTCGGATGCCTGACCTCCAGGCGCACCTCGCCGCGCAGGGAAGCAGCAACCCGGCAATTCAGATGTGGCGATACGAACTGGCCGACTTCATCGCCCAGCAGAACGAACATCATCTGAACGCCCAACTCGAAGCCAACCGCGACTTCTTTGAGACGGTCGAGATAACTCCGCTCACCCCCGAGCAGGCCCGAGCCGTGATCTGTTTCGACAACCGGATGCTAGTTGTCGCCTCAGCGGGCTCCGGCAAGACCTCGACCATGGTTGCGAAGGCCGGCTACGCGCTGCGGCGTGGGCTGATCCCAGCCGATCGCATCCTCATGCTCGCCTTCAACGCCGACGCGGCGAAAGAATTGCAGCAACGTACGCGCGAGCGCTTGACGCCGTTGGGTCTCGATGCCGACCAGGTGGTCGCCAAGACATTCCACGCCTTCGGACTCGAAATCATCGGGCAAGCAACCGGCAAGAAACCATCGCTGGCGCCGTGGCTCGAGAACGGGGGAGACCTGGGCCAACTCGCGCGAATCGTCGATGTGCTCTGCGCGACGGAGCCGAACTTCAGTGGGCAGTGGGCCTTCTTCCGGGCGGTGCTCGCTCGCGACTACGACGACGTCGAAGCCGAGCCGGATGAGAAGCAAAGGGACGACAGGTTCAAGACGGCGCGAGGCGAGATGGTGCGCAGTCCGGCTGAGCGGATGATCGCGAACTGGCTCCACTTCAACAGCGTCGACTACGCCTACGAGCGACCGTACGAGATCGATACCCGTACCGCCGATCATGCTCAGTACAAGCCCGACTTCTACTACCCGGAGATCGACGCGTACCACGAGCACTGGGCGCTTGATGAGAAGGGGCAGCCACCGGAGGAATTCGAGGGCTACCTCGACGGCGTGGTCTGGAAACGCGAAACGCACCGGCAGCACGGGACCACGCTGCTCGAGACGACAAGGGCCGAATTGTGGCGAGGTGACGGCCTCAACAACCTGGCTAGGGAATTGACCGAGCGCGGCATCCGTTTGCAGCCTAACCCCGACCGTCTGCTCGCCGGCCAGCCACCCACCGAGTATGGCCGACTGCTGCAGACGTTCCGGTCATCCCTCACCCACGCGAAGAGCAACCGTCTAAGCGACGCGCAGCTCCGGGAACGCCTCGAGGAACAAGCGCACGGGGAGGTGCGCTACCGCGACGCGGCGTTCCTGCGCCTGTTCACGCCGATTCGGCGCGAGTGGGAGCGGATGCTGGCCGCCGACGGCTGCATCGACTACGAGGACATGCTCAACCTGTCCGCAGATCACCTCGAGGCCGGCGACTGGGAGAGCCCGTATGAGCTGGTAATGGTCGACGAGTTCCAGGATGCCAGCAATGCCCGCGCCCGATTGGCACGTGTGCTGGTCGACCGTCCCGGGCGGCACTTGTTCGCAGTCGGTGACGACTGGCAGAGCATCAACCGGTTCGCGGGCGCCGACCTGTCGGTTATGACGAACTTCGAGGGTTGGTTCGGGCCGAGCGAGGTGCTGCGGTTGGAGCGTACGTTCCGCTTTCCGCAGTCGATAGCGGATGTCTCCAGTCGCTTCGTGCTGCAAAACCCGGATCAGATCCCCAAGACGGTCGTCTCCTCCACCATGGAGTACCCGCCGACGATAGGTGCGGTGTCTGTCGACGTGGAGACGGCGGTGAAGCCGGCGATTCGTCACCGGCTGAAGGTGCTGCATGGCCAGGTGGCCAGTGGCGCAATTCCGATGGCAGCAGGGCGCAAGCTCACCGTGTTCATCCTGGGGCGATACCGACACCAAAGCGACTACCTACCGGACACGAGGGATCTCGCCGACCTGATCGACGTGAAGTTCATGACGATGCATTCATCCAAGGGAGCCGAGGCGGACTACATCGTGATTCCCGGTCTGACGCGGGGCCAATGGGGCTTCCCGAGCACAATCCCGACCGACCCGGTGCTGCGGATGGCGATGCCCGCCCCCGAGGAGTTTCCACGCGCCGAGGAGTGGCGCTTGTTTTATGTGGCGATGACCCGCGCGCGTCGCGGAGTGCTGCTGGTGACGGTCGAGAAGCGGGAGTCGCCGTTCCTGATGGAACTGATCCGCGACCACGGGATCGTGCGAACGAACGCGATCGGCGAGGCGCTGGAGTCGATCGTGTGCCCGAGATGCGGTCGGGCGTTTATGGTCGAGCGGAGCGGCAAGCGCGGCGCGTTCCTCGGGTGCCGGCGGTTTCCACGGTGCAAAACTACGATGCCGCTCTAACCCGCACCGCTCGCGTGTGGAATTAGTTGGTTGCCTCGCTCCGAGGAACCCCGTGCGGCATCAGCAGAAGGCATAACGTCGAAGACAATGACTTTTTCGCGCTCCCCGGCTTAATGTCTCGTTCTTGTGGAGCATTCGCATCATGATTTTGTACCAGCGAGAAACAGCGTTGTCGTTGGAGAGCTCTCGGCCCAAGCATGGGACTAGGACGGCAACGTTGTCCGACTGTTTCCAAACGATTAGCCTTAGTCGTTCGCACAATCACTGGGAGCATTCTAGCTGATCAACTTTTAATGAGTTCGGTGAATTCTTTGACAGTCATGAGCTGGCTTTGTTGCGCCGGGGTGAACGACGCGTGGAGCGAGGTGGGTAGTACAAGCTGCACTTTCTGCCTCGTCATCTCATCAGTTTGAGCATGGGAGATCGCTGCTTCGAGGGTGAGTAGGTGCTTGTTCGGGATGCGCGCTGCTTCAGCTAGAATTTGGCGCCAGCGGTCTTTGGCGGACCGCTTGGATGCGAGCATGTATAGCTTCGACTCTGGGAAGGTCATATCGCGGTATTCGGTGACGCCCGGAAACAAGAAATCGGGCTTCGAGTTTTCCTCTGTCTTCGCTCCTCTAACGTACGCTATGTGGTTGAGCTTCAGGATTTGCTCGATATGGTTCTCGAGCGACGACCCGCTTCGACTCTTTCGCCGATTTTGAACACTTAGTGAGTAAGAGAGAAAGGCTTCCACTGCACTCTCACCCGTGAAACCAGCGTTCAGCCGTTCGCTTATTAAATGTTTCTCAAGCGTTTGGAAGAGGATGTACTCGCAGTCGACCCAGGCAAGGAGCGCCGCATCCGGGTCGGCTTCGGCATCGACTTCAGGTGCGATAGATCGAGCGAATGGTGAAAACGCTTTTGTGTCGGGCCACGTTGCACCGAAATGGGCGAGGATTTGATCGAGATAGGAATCGTCTACGACTTCGACCTCGATCCCAATGTTCTCGAGGACTAACCGTGACGCCAGTGCGATTTGATCTTTCGCATGGTCGAGGTCTACGCGTATCGAAAACCCAGGCACCGTGTCGGCTTCTAATCCGAAGAGCCACTCGACTTGCGACGCGATGGTGGAATCGCTCTCCGCTACAAGGACTAGCAATCCGCCCTGACGTTGCTTCGCGATTACAAGGAGGTCCCCAGGCGACATGGTCTCAGTAACAGAGTTGTTCGCGAAATAGAACCTGTATTCCGGAGAGCGGTCGGACTTGAAACGGCGAGCGTCATAGAGCGTCAGGGACGCATCTACCACCATCGGTTCAATGGTTTCATCTGCTAAATAGAGGAACCGAGCGGGATAAGAGGTTGGGTCACTCGACCGGCCCATGAAGTCGACCATCGCGCGGACGGCTTGAAATTCGTGTTGATGAGATCTCGTCCGATCACTCTCGACCGCGCTGAGTCGCTTTGCCGCCACGCCATCGAAGTATTCGGACAAGTACCCGTGTCTCATTCGCCCACGCTACTATCAACAAGCTGGTGCACCCAACACAACGATGCGGTGCGAAATACGCCTTCCGTCTGCTCAGGAAGCAAGGCAGTTGGGTCCATAGAGCGGGGATACCTGTATGTCTCGAGGCTGTCGTCCATCGGCAACTAGCCCGCCATAAGCTCTACGTCGGCGCGTTCCCGCGTTGCCTTAACGGCGGCGATATGCGGCGTCATGATCCGAGCGACTTCAGTCATCACTGGCACGACGACGCTGTTTCCGAACTGCCGATACGCCTGCGTATCACTTACAGGGATTCGAAACGAATCTGGATAGCCCATAAGCCGTGCACATTCCCGGGGTGTTAGTCGTCGCGGCCTTTGGTTTGCGCCTTGGCTCACGAGGATTTCTGATCCGTCTTTGTGATAGCGCGCCGATAGCGTGCGCGTCACGCTGCCTTCTGTTACCAGCCCAAAGCCGAATCCATTCCCAGCAGCCTTGTGCTTCGCCGCGTACGCCTGGAGGTATTCCCATAATTTGGGGGTCAGGGTATATTTCGCAAGCACCGAGGAAGTCTCGTGATCAAAGAAGCGGTTGCCATCGTGTTCGAGAAACGGCTCGGTGCCGTCAGTTCTATGCAGGATGCTCCCAAGAAGAGGCCGCTCGGCTGGAAGGTCAAGATCATCCCACGTGAAGTTCGTTGGTTCTGCGAATCCGACGATGATAACGCGCTCTCGATGTTGCGGAGTGAAATGGCCACCGTCAATGATCTTGTAGTGCACCTCGTAATTCAGCTCGTCACGAAGGGTCTCAAGAACGATCCTGAACGTATTGCCCTTGTCGTGGCGCAGAAGGTTCTTCACGTTCTCAAGGAGAAATGCGGGGGGCCGCTTCTCAGCAATTATGCGAGCAACGTCGAAAAACAGCGTTCCTTGCGTGAGATCCTCGAATCCGTGTGCCCGGCCTAGGGAGATCTTCTTACTCACCCCTGCAATGGAGAAAGGCTGGCAGGGAAATCCGGCCAACAAGACGTCGTGGTTCGGGATTTTGGATGCGGGAAATGGAACGATGTCCCCGACGAACTCGTGGGTGTCGGTGAAGTTTTCGAGATACGTCCTTTTCGAGAAATCGTTCCATTCGCTGGTGAACACGCAGGACCCGCCATGCACCTCGAACCCTGTTCGGATTCCTCCGATTCCAGCGAAAAGGTCAATCGTCGAGAACGATTGCGATGCAACTTCCGTGGCAACGGGAGTCGACTGGTTAATGGCTTTCAATGCGTGCTCCAAATATCGTGGGAAAGACGTCTCGCGGCGCTCCCAGCGTCCGACTGTTTTGCCGCTCACGCTCAGCAGTTCAGCGAGTTCGCGTTGGGAGTAACGACTGCGCAGTACCGACAGCAGACGTAGACCTTCATTCTGAATTGCGTCCGAGACCATAGGGACAGTCTGTCCTATAGTCGTCCCAGGATCGGCTCTCTGCGCTGTGCGTGTCGGCGGTTGTGCTCATGCGTTCAAGCTACTGGGGACGTCCGACATTAACCTTTCGGCAGTCACTGGGAGTCGCGCCGAAGCGGCCTCACATCGGTTGGCATGAAGGTTCTAGGAGATTGTCTTCTTCGAGCAGTTCATCCGATAGGGATGCGGCGCTGGCGTGAGTGAGACGCGCCCTCTGTGATTCGGCGCAATCCCTCTGCTCGCATCCTCTTGCGCGGGCTCCGCTAGATTACGAATATGACTACAACATCGGCCGCCCCCAACGGATTCAAGCTGTCCGCCAAAATTCGCGATGGCCTGCCTGCCTCGCAAAAAGCAAATGCTCGCGAGTCGCTGTGGGAGAAGTCGCAAGGCCTTTGTTCGTTGTGTGCGGAGCCGCTTCCGGCGGACGGCTCGCTTGTCGACGTTGATCACATGGTTGCAAGCAAGGAAGGGGCCGGCGGTTCCGATGACCTCAAGAACCTCTATCTTGCTCATCGCTCCTGTAATCGCAGTCGAAAGAACCTTCCTTACGGCTTGGCATCGAAAGTGATTCGTTTTTCGAAATGGTGCACCGCCCACCCGCGTAGATCATTCGAGGACGTAATCGAAAAGTACGTCAGCGACGGCAACCAACGGGTCAAGGTTGATCTTTCGGGCGCGACAGCGTCGCTGACCTTCGGAACCGAGCACAGGACCGCGCCTGTTTATGAAGATCCGGCGACACAAGCGAAGTATTTCTTTATGAACGTCCCGATTCAATTCATTCAGAACGACACAGGGACTCAGCCGCGGTTCATCGAGCACGATCACGTGCGGACTCTTGCCACCGACTTTATCGACCGTCCGGTACACGAGCCGAGCAATTGCAGGCTTGTCACGGGGGACAACGGATTGGCTGATCTGAAGCAGTTCGACGGCCAGCACAAGACGACCGCACAGATCTTGCTGGAACGAACTGAAGTTCCGATGAAGCTTTATGTGGATCCGGAACTGGCGATGGTTCAGGAGCTTGTTGTTCAGATCCAACAAGGGATAAAGAAGCGTCCGCTGTCAACTACTGACACCTTGCAAAAGCTGGACGACGTGATTAGGGACAAAGTCGAGGACTTCAAACAGAAACACAATGGTCGATGCCCTACGGAAATCGAGCTGGTGAATTTCCAACCACTTCAAGATCAGAGTGAGTTCAAGAAGCGGCTCTTGAACAATTTCGAGTTTGCCGTGCTCAACGACAGCGCACTCGAAATCACGACGTATGTCAGCACGAAGGCTGATCGTCTGTTCCCGCTTACCGATCGGGTGCTGGTCACAAAGATCATCAAACCGCTTGTATGCCAGGAGCTTCTGGATGTCCCACTGGACGATTCGTTGGAACGGGAGACCGAACGGGAGATCTTGGTGCAAGTGGTCAATCGCATCACCGAGAACATGCTCACGGACAAATGGGCTCCAAAGCAGCAAGGAGAGAAGGAGGACACTGCCACATATCGCGCTCGGCTGTTCTTCATGCAAGGCGCGGTCGGTTGGTGGCTCGGATCAATCCTCATACCCGCGCTTCAAGGTCAGTTCTTGAAGCAGCACTGGAAGAAGCTCTTTGTGCAGCCGCTAACGGACATACAGCAAGAGCGCCTGGACGGTTATGTTGACATCATTTGTGGATGGGACATCTGGAGTAGCGAAGATACTTCCACCCTTGCTGCTATCCGCAGTAACACAGTAGGCAACGTCGAAAAGGCATTTCCGACTTACTCCAACGTTTCACTACAGACTGAATTCGCTCAGCCGTAGGGCGATCTGAATCGCAGTGACCCGTGTGCTTGGATGCAAAAGGAGACTTGGAGGAACAATGACTCATTCCCAAGCGCGGGGTGCTGATCCTGCCCGCTCTTGGGCGTCATCCGAGGGCGTTCGCAAGACGATGCAAGCGAACCGTGGACGCGACACCGGCCCCGAGCTGGCAGTGCGCCGCATCCTGCATAAGGACGGCTTTCGTTATTGGGTCAATCGCGCTCCTCTTGGAGGGCGCCGAACGGCAGACATCGTTTTCCCACGGCAGAGAGTCGCCGTGTACATCGACGGATGCTTCTGGCACGGCTGCCCGCATCACTACGTCGCACCGAAGTCCAATGTTGCCTTCTGGCTTGACAAGGTTGGGCGGAATCGGGAACGAGATGCTGAGACGACCTCCACGTTGACCTCCGCAGGATGGATAGTGCTCAGAGTCTGGGAGCATGAAAGCCCGACCTCGATAGCAGCGATCGTGGAGGCAGCGGTGATCGATCAGCGCGGTCGCGCAGGCATGTAGGGCAGGACCTCGGTGAGGTGGCGGATCATCTCGAACGAGGCCGAGCCGGAACCGATCACGACGCCGGCCCGAAGAACGATCGCGGGCATTCCCGAGGCAAGGAGTAACTCGCCGACTTCCTTTCGCGACGCCAGATGCGGTGAGAGTGCCGCGTGCTCAGGGAACAGGCCGCCGAGGTAGACGATCCGTTTCACGCCGGCGGATCGGGCAGCGCGAGCGACGTTCTGCGCGATGTCCCGGTCGATCGAGGAGAAGTGTTTTCCACTCGACATGGAGTGCACCAGGAAGTAGACCACGTCGCCGTCCGTCATCGCCTCGGATACGACGGACCGGTTCCGGGCGTCGCCGACTCGCCTCTTCACCGAGTCGGTCCAGGAGAAAGCGGCCAGGCGTTCGGGGGAGCGCACGAGCACTCTCACCGAATAGCCCCCGTTCAGAAGCCTCGGCACGAGCCTGCCGCCGATGTAGCCGGTGGCGCCCAGCACGAGCACAAGCGGTGCTGTGCGTCGTCGTTCGGCTCGGCGCTGAGCTCCGGTTCGCTGCCAGTGAACGAGCTGAGCGGTGCCGCCATACTTACTCCGCTTTTTCAGCATTCGGGGTTTGGTGGCCAGCACAGTCCCTGAGATGTGGCCCGTGACATCCGTTGCCTTTGCCTTGGGCTCGGACTGGCGTTTGGCGTCGGGGCTGGTTTTGCCCCTGCGCCGCACAGCGTCGTCAGTGCCAGTTGCTGATCTTGACGTCGCGCAGGTCGGGGTTGCCGGTGCCGCTCTCGAGGAGCGACTTCATGCTCAGCAGGAAGAAGGCCCACTTGGTGCTGCAATGTGCATGAACTCGACCGGCTCCTTCCAACCCTGGTGGCTGAACATCACGATGGTGTAGTCACCGTCTTGGGTGATCTGCCAGTTCACCGTGGTGCCGATCCACTCCGCCGGACCGTCGACGACCTGCCAGAGAACGCGCTCGCCCGGCTCGACCTCGAGAACCTGCATGTCAAAGCCACCGGGCCCGAAGCGGAACTCGATCACTCCGCCGACCTCGACGGATCCGCTGGTATCGGTCGCCCACCAGCCGGAGAGACCGTCGATCGTGGTCAGGGCGTCGTAAACCATCTGGGCGGATGAGTGCTGCACTCCGACCCTGTGGAGGATGTCAACCATGTTCTGCTCCTTCGTTCTTACGTTCCCGATCGGTTTGGTGCTGAGTGCGCTGGATCGCTTCGGCGAGGCGCTTGATGCGGCCCAGCCGTGCGTCCCAGGCCGTCCCAACCGCAGCCAACTGGGCCACGGCCCGGGCGAACTGGGCATCGTCGATGCGGTAGCGCATCTCGCGACCGGCGGGCGTGACATGCACCAGGCCGGCACGGTCGAGAACGCCAAGATGTTTCGCGATCGCTTGACGCGTCACAGGCAGGTGCTCGCTGAGACTCGTTGCTGTTCCCTCACCCTCGGTTAGTAGCAGATCGAGCATGCGACGGCGGGTGGGGTCGCCGATCGCGGACCAGAGGTCATCGTCGACAACGACAGTCATGGCGACGACACCAACACAGCGATGTACTCACCGAGGCGGGGGATGAAGTAGTCCCACCCTGCGCTGTGCTCCCGGTAGGCGTGCTCCAGAACGGCAGCCTCCCAGCCCCGCTCCCGGAACCCGGTCTCGGTCATCCGCACCTGGGTTCCCTCACCCGACGGCTCGAGGTCGAAGGTCACGAACATCGAATTGTTCTGCCCGGGAATTACTCCCGCCTCGTAGTCCCAGCGGAAGGAGAACCGGCGCGGCGGTTGGGCGTCGACGACCGTGAGCGGCACGACTTTCGGCTGCTCGGGTGCAGCGCGATGGAAGACCACGCGACCGGTGGCGCCGGGAACCGGCTCGATCTCGGCTTCGTCCGGCCACCACTGGCTGAGGTGCTCTGGGGTGCTGATCACCTCGAAGACCACGTCGGGAGAGGCGTCGCCGAAGATCTCGCGCTCAATGGTTCCGTACTCCATGGGATTTCCGCTTTCTGCAACGTTTGGTTGCACATCACGGTAGCCCATGAGAAGCAGTCATGCAACCATCGGTTGCACATCAATAAGACGCTACGCGGCGGGGCCTCCACGCAGGGGAAGGCTACCCAGCACCCGCCGCTCATTGTCGCGGAAGCGCGGCTCATAATGGGCGAAAGAGAGGCGACCGAGGAGGTCTCGAGGGCTGCTCACACCCACTTTGTCGAACTCCGACTTGAGATGCTGGCACGGTAAGCGGTGAGATGAAGAGTGTCTGCGCGATCTGCGCCGTGGAGAAGCATGCTCGACAGCGTCAGCTCCGAGCGGTACCTCCGCCAGGCGCCGATGATTATGAGCCGATAAGCGCGACAGCAGGGGCTGCTCAACAATTGGCAGCCAAAGACCCGCCAGCTGAAGCTGACGGGTCTTTGAAGCCTTGGGTTCTGCCGGGTCACACGTCCCGACGCGCCGGCTCGCCGGTCGTGTTCTTGTCGGTGGCCGCGACAGTGTCGAAGCTGTTGTGGGCCAGCATTGTCGACTCGTCGAAGGGCTCGAGACGGTCGAGTACGCGGTCCACGCGGGGCCGATCGATCTCGCGGGTCCAGGTGCCGACCAGAACTGTCGCCACGGCGTTACCGGTGAAGTTCGTGAGGGCACGGGCCTCCGACATGAAGCGGTCGATCCCCACGATGAACCCGACGCCGTGGACCAGCTGCGGGGCGTGGGCCTGGAGGCCACCCGCCAGGGTGGCCAGGCCGGCGCCGGTCACGCCGGCCGCACCCTTCGACGCGATGATCATGAACGCCAACAGGCCGATCTGCTCACCCAGCTGCAGCGGAGTTCCGAGCGCGGTGGCGATGAAGAGCGACGCCATCGTGAGGTAGATCGCTGTTCCGTCGAGGTTGAAGGAGTATCCGGTGGGTACGGTGACGCCCACGACTGGCTTCGAGACTCCGAGGTGTTCCATCTTCGCGATCAGCCTCGGCAGCGCCGCTTCGGAGGACGAGGTGGAGAAGATCAGCAGGTACTCGCGACCCAGGTAACGCATCAGCTTGAAGATATTCACTCCGGTGACCAGCTTCAGCAGGCCGCCGAGGATGACCACGATGAAGATGGCGCAGGTGAGGTAAAACGAGGCCATGAGCGTGAAGAGGCTGACGACTGCCTGGAAACCGGTCTGCCCGACCACTGCGGCAATGGCACCGAAGGCACCAATGGGAGCGACCCACATGATCATGATGAGAATACGGAAGACGAGCGCCTGGATATGTGCGATGCCGCGGAGAATCGGTAGGCCCGCTGGACCCATCTTCTGCAGGGCGAACCCTGCTACCAGAGCCACCAGGAGCGTCTGGAGGATGTTCCCGGACGTCAATGAGGAGAACAGAGTCGTCGGGATGATGCCCAGCAGGAATGTCTGGGTGTCGGCCGATTCGGTCGCCTTGTATTCGGTTCCCGTCAGGTTCAAGCCGGCGCCGGGATGGATGAGGTTTCCGACGACCAACCCGATTGCAAGTGCGACGGTGGACATGACAAGGAAGTAGACCAGCGCAAGTCCGCCGACCTTGCCGACTGTCGCAGCCTTCGCAATTGAGCCGATGCCCAGCACTATGGTGCAGAAAATGATGGGGGCGATCATCATTTTGATGAGCGCGACGAACGCGTCACCGAGCGGTTTCAGGGATGCCGCGAAACCATCCGGGCCTCCGAAGACGAGGCCGACGACGATGCCAAGGGCAACGGCGAGGATCACCGCGAGGTAAAGGTAGTGCGACTTGTCCAGCCGTTTTGCAGATTTCGCAGTACGCAGAGCTGGTATCGATGCCATGGGAGACTCCTTCGTCCAATGTGTCTAGGCTTTACCGGGCGCCGTAGTCGGGATCCGCGGCGACTGCAAGGTTCGTCGACTTCGCGGCCGGGGTCACGCTTGCGGTCATAATGTTCACGCTCACGAGCAGGAAGGCACGTGATGAAACGCAGGTGGAGCATCGCGCGCCAGCTATTCGTCGCGCATGCCGTCTTCATCGTGATCCTCACCGCGTTCATCGGCACCGCACTGTTCGTCGACGCCCGCGACCGCAGCTACGTTGAGACCGAGGACCGGGTCCTGGCCGTTGCCTCGGCGATAGCGGACAATCCACTCGTGCTGCAAGCGAGCAGCTCTCCCGACCCGAGCATCCTCCTGCAGCCCTACGCACAGCGCGTCACCGCAGACGCCGACCTCGACTTCATCACCATCATGGACACGGACCGAACCCGGTGGACTCATCCGACGCCCTCCGAGATCGGCAAGTCCTACATCGGTACGATTAAGCCCGCGCTGAACGGCGAACGGTTCACCGAGACCAGCACCGGCACGCTCGGCCCGTCGGTGCGTGCCGTTGTTCCCGTGACGGATGCCGACGGCCGGGTACGCGCGCTGGTCGCCGCCGGCGTGACCACGAGCACCATCGCCATTGCGCTTCAAGCCCGGCTGCCGGCCGTGCTGACCCTGGCGCTGGCCATGCTGGTCGCGGGCTCCCTGGTTTCCTGGCTGCTCGGCCGCTACCTGCGGCGGGTCACCCTGGGCTGGGGTCCTGAGCAGCTGGCCCAGCTGTTCGTCTATTACGACTCGATGCTGCACTCCGTGCGCGAAGGCCTCCTCCTCGTGGATCCCCGGGGGAACCTGGTTCTCTACAACGACCATGCCGCGCAGCTGCTCGGCATCCCGGACGAACCCAGCGGGCCGGTGCAGGAACGCCGTCCGCGACGCCTGGCGGAGCTCCACCTTGCTCCTGAACTCGGCGAGCTCCTGCGAACCGGCCGCGCCGCCCAGGACGAAATCTACGTGACCGACACTCGGGTGCTCGTCGTGAGTCAGCAGCCCGCGGTCGCCCCTGCGGCCGAGGGAAGGAAGCGAGCGGCGATGGGATCGGTCGTGACCGTGCGCGACCACACCGATCTCCAGGTGCTGGGCGACGAACTGCGAACCATGCACACCCTTTCCGACGCGCTCCGCGCCCAAACCCACGAGCATTCGAACCGTCTGCACACCATCGTGTCGCTGATGGAGCTCGGGCGCACGAGCGAGGCGCTTGATTTCGCGACCAAGGATCTCGAATTGAGCCAGCGGCTCACCGACGAGATGATCGGAGCCGTCGATGAACCCGTGATCAGCGCGCTGCTCATGGGAAAGGCCGCGCAGGCCAACGAGCTCGGCATCGCGTTCACGGTCGATGCCTCCGGCGGCCTCTCGGAGTCGGCACTGTCGGTGCACGACCTGGTCACGGTGCTCGGCAACCTCGTCGACAACGCGTTGGATGCGGCATCAGCCGGTGCCTCACCGCGGCACGTCGAGGTCTCGGTGAGCAGAACAGGCCCCGCCATCGTGATCGAGGTGGCGGACAGCGGACCCGGTGTGCCGCCGGGCGCTACAAACGACATCCTGCGCCACGGCTACAGCACCAAGCAGCCGGGAACGCACGGCCGCGGGATCGGTCTCGCGCTGGTGCGCCAGTCGGTCACGCGGCTCGGCGGCACTCTCACCATAGGGCACCGCGAGGGAGCGGTCTTCACCGTCACCATTCCCCTCCCGCCCGGCAGAACCCCTGACGGCCCGCAGAAAACAACCGATGCCTGACGCGGGAAAGGCGGGAACTGGCGAAGCGGACATCCGTGTACTCGTCGTTGAAGATGAGCCGATCGTGGCCGACGCCCACGCGCTGTATCTGGGCCGGCTCGACGGGTTCGTGCACGTCGGTACCGTGGGAACCGGACAGGCGGCGCTCCAGCGGATTTCGGAGGTTGCGGCATCCGCTGAACCGATCGACCTCGTGCTGATGGACATGAACCTGCCCGATCTCCATGGGCTGGACGTGAGCCGACGGATGCGGGCCGCCGGCTTCACGACGGACATCATCGCGATCACCGCCGTGCGCGAGTTGAATGTGGTGCGAAGTGCCGTTGCCGCCGGTGTGGTGCAGTACCTGATCAAGCCGTTCACCTTTGCGACGTTCGCGGAGAAACTGCTGAATTACCGGGATTTCCACCGCCGATTGGGCGAGCAGTCAGACATCACCTCCCAGTCGGATCTGGACCTGGCCTTCGCGAGCCTGCGAACGCGCGTCGACGTCCCCTTGCCCAAGGGGCTGGCCGAGCAGACCCTGGCCGGGGTGATCGACTTGCTCAAGTCGAGCGGCCGACCGGTCTCCGCCACCGAAATCACCGAGCACCTCGGCATCGCCCGCGTCACGGCACGGCGCTACCTGGAATACCTGGTCGACAGCGGATCGGCGCTGCGATCACCGCGGTACGGGGCGCCGGGGCGCCCGGAGAACGAGTACAGCTGGAAGCGCCGCAAGGGTTGACCGCGATGGGCCATTCCGCGACGCACTCAAACGGGCCACAGGGCTGGACGTCGAGCGCCCGAACGCCCACCCGCAGTTGGGGTCAGCTGCAACCGATGCGTTCGGAGAGCTCGGATTCGGTCGCCTGCGTCGCCGTGCCGCCGCGTCCTCGCACTGAGAGCGATCCGGCGGCGCCGGCCCAGCGCAGGCGCTCCTTCTCAGACTCAACTCCACTTACCATGGCCGCAACGTAACCCGCGTCGAAGCTGTCGCCGGCTCCCGTGGTGTCGACGACGTCGAGCACGAGACCGGACGCCGCCGCGCTGCGCACCCCCTTTTCGAATGCCACGCCGCCGTCGGCACCGGCCTTGACCACGACCCGGCAGCCCAGCGCCGAGAGCACGGCCCCGGCCTCGTCGAGGTCATCGATCGCGCGGCCCTCGAGAGCACCGGCGATCGCCAGCGCCTCCTCACGGTTCGGGAGGAACACGTCAATACGCGACAGCACATCGCCCAGCCCCTCCCAGCGTTCGGCCGGATCCCAATTGGTGTCGAGGCTGACCGTCGTGCCGCGTTTCGCGAACCAGTTGAGAAGGTCGGGAACCGCATCGGCGAGTGCCGGCTGAAGGAAGTAGGAGGCAAGGTGCACGTGCCGGGGATTCAGCTGGCTGGCAGCGTCACGCACTGCATCCGCAGTGAGCCTCGGAATCGTACCGGGGAGGGTAAGAATTGCCCGGTCGTGCGGTTGGGACAACACCACGGACAGGCCGGTCGGATGATCGGGCGAAACTGCGACGAACGAGGTGTCCACGCCCCGCTCGCCGAGCCGGTCCAGCACGAAACGGCCGAACTGATCGTCACCGACCACCGAGACGAGCGCGGTGCGCATGCCGAGCCTGGCGAGTCCGCTCGCCACGATCGCGGCGCTTCCGCCCAAGACGAGGTCGGCGGAGTCGAGCAACTGCTCCGCCTGGCCGAATCGCGGAACGGTGTCACCGGTGAGCAGCAGGTCGGGGTTCGCGTCGCCGACGACGAGTACGTCCACGCCGGATGCGTCGCCCCCACGGCCGTCCACCCCGGGCCCGTGGACCCCGGTCATCCCTTCAACCCGGAGAACGTCATCGTCGCGATAAAGTGCCGCTGCGCGAACAGGAAGAACACGATCAGCGGCAGCGTGGCCACGACGTTCCCGGCCATGATCAGGCTCCAGTCCGTGAGGTGCGTTCCCTGGAAGTTGGCGATGCCGAGTTGGAGTGTGAATGCCTGCTGGTTGTTGATCGCGATGAGCGGCCACACCAGGTCGTTCCACGCCCCGAGAAGCGTGAAGATCGCGAGCGTTGCCATCGCGGGGCGCGCCAGGGGGAGCACGATCCGGAAGAAAATCTGCCAGCGGTTGCAGCCGTCTATCGCGCCGGCCTCCTCGAGCTCAGCGGGCAAGCTGAGGAAGAACTGCCGCATCAGGAAGATTCCGAACGCGGTCGCGAGCCACGGCACGATGGCAGCCCCCAGCCCGTTCAGAAGACCGAGCCGGGCGAACAGGATGTACGTCGGGATCATCAGGAGCTGCGTCGGGATCATGATCGTCGCAAGGATCATCAGGAACCCGAAGTTGCGCCCGGCGAACTTCAGCCGGGCGAACCCGTATCCCGCCAGGGAACACAGCACGAGGTTCGACACGATGGCCGTGAGCGAGACAACGACGGTGTTTCCGAGCCACACCAGGATGTCGGTGCGGCTGAAGAGCTTGGTGAAGCCGTCGACGGTCAGGTGCGACGGGATGAACGGCGGGGGAAAGGCCACCAGTTCCTTCGCCGGCGAGAACGACGCGAGCACCATCTGCACGAACGGGAGGAGGAAGAGCACGGCGATCGGGAACAGCACGAAGTGCCACCCGCTGAGCCGGCGCTTCTTCTTCTGCCGCTGCGCGCCCGGAGTCCCGGCAGCCACCTGCTCCGACGAGGTCACCACCGCGGTCAGAACGTTGGTCATCAGAAGGCCTCCGAACCGGTGCGACGGGAGTACACGACCACGCCGATCGTGATGATGAGCGTTGCCGCGAACAACACGTAAGCGGCCGCGGACCCGTACCCGAACTGCAGGGCGTGGAATGCCTTGTCGTACAGGAAGTAGACGATCGTCCTGGTCGCGTCGAGCGGGCCGCCGCGGGTGGTCGTGTAAACCAGGTCGAACAGCTGCACCGCTTCGATGGCCTGCCAGATGGTGACAAACACGGTCACCGGCGCCAGCTGTGGCCAGACGATTCGCCAGAATGCCTGCCGCGGGGTGGCCCCGTCGATCCGGGCCGCTTCGATCAGTTCGATCGGCACGTCCTGCAGCGCCGCCAGATAGATCACCGTTGTGAAGGCCGCCGAGCCCCAGAGCGACATGATCGCGATGACCACCATGGCTTGATTCGGGTCGTCCAGCCAGCCCTGCTGCGGCAGGTGCAGCACCCGCAGCACATTGTTGACGAGACCGAATTGCGGGCTGAACAGGTACGTCGACAGGATTCCCGTCGAGGCAGCGGATGCCACGAACGGCACGAAAATCGCGGTGCGGTAGAACCCGATCAGCCGAATCCGGCGGTTGAGCGCGACAGCCAGGAACAGACCGAGCAGAACGGATGCCGGCACAAACAGCACCGTGAACCCGATGGTGTTCCGTACGGCGGTCCAGAAGTCATCGTCCGTGACGAGCTGCGCGTAATTGTCCCCGCCGACGAAGGTCGCCTCGCTGAAACCGTCCCAGTCCTGGAACGACAACACGAACGCCCAGATCGCGGGAAAGATCGACAGGCCGAGAATGATGAGCGTTGCCGGTGCCACGAACCCCCACCCGGTCAGACTCGACCGCACGGCACGCGCGCGCTGCGCGCGACGCTTGCTCGTCGCATCCGCTGAACTCGGCTGCGCCGCGGGACGGGTGACGATGTCTGCCATGGGGAGCGCCGGGATTCCGTTCTACTTCTTCAGTTGCGCGTCGGCGGCCTTCGCCGCGTCTTCGAGCGCGCCCTGAGGCTCGCCCTTCCCCTGCAGCACCGAGGAGATGGCCTTGCCGATCTCGGTGGAGAGCGACGCGTATCCCTTCGACGTCGGCCGGGCCTGCTCCACGTTCTTCGAGTTCTCCACGAAGACGTCGTAGCCGGGGTATTCCTTGGCCTGCGCGGCCACCGCCTCCGAGGAGCCCTCCGAGGTGCGCAAGGGCAGGTTGCCGAGCCCCACGTTGAACCGTTCATCCTGGGCGGGTGCCGTCAGCCACTTCGCGAATTCGTACGACCAGTGCGCACGGTTCTTGTCCTGGTGATCGAACAGGGCCCAGATGTCGGGGCCGGAGACGGTCTGGTGGTCTTCGGCGGTGCCGGGCAGGCGCACGACGCCGTAGTCGGTTCCGCCGATCTTGAGGTCGGAGAGCTGCCACGGGCCCGAGGTGATCATCGCGATCCGGTCACTCACGAACAACTGGCCGAACTTCTCATCGGTCTGGTCGAGGTAGACGCTCTTGTCGTCGACGGCCATCCCACGCAGGAAGGTCAGCGCGTCGACCCCGGGCGCCTGGGCGAACTCTGCGGTCTTCTGGTCGTCGGAGAGGATCGAGCCGCCGTTCTGCCACAGGTGCGGCCAGAACTGCCAGGTGGTCTCCTCGCTGCCGGAGACCGAGTAGCCGTAGCCGTAGATGTGGTTTGCCGAGTCGGTCAGCTTGAGCGCGGCGGCGCGGAAGTCGTCCCAGGTCCAGTCATTGGTCGGATACTGAACGCCCGCCTTGTCGAAGAGCGTCTTGTTGTAGAGGAGGCCGATGTTGTCGACGACCGCGGGGAAACCGATCACCTTTTTACCGGTCGGCTGCGCCGTCTGGCGGGCCGCGGCGGTGAACTCGTCCCAGTTCACGTCCGGCTGCTTCACCTGGCTCGAGATGTCGAGGGTGCGGTTGGACGCCTCCAGCTGGCCGGCCCAGGAGCCGAACGCGTAGGAGATGTCGGGGTATTGGTTGCCGGCGAACCCGGCCGACAGCTTCTGCAGCAGTTGTTCGGTCGAGGAGGCGCCGGGGGAGAGCTTGATGCTGACGTTGGGGTGGTCCTTCTCGAATTCCTGGACCAGCTGTTCGAGGATCTTCTCGGCCGTGTCGTCCTGGCCAGACCACATCTCGAGCTGCACCTTCGCCTTGGGGTCGAGCGTTGTCGCGCCCTGGGACCCGCTGCAGCCTGCGAGCGTGATCGTCAGCGCCGCTGCGGTGAGCAGAGCGGATGCGCGGAGCGCCTTTTTCAGGAGTGGGGTAGTCATCATTGGTTCCTCACGTGGTTTTCGGGGCTCAGCGGTGCGGGGCTCAGGATTGCGGGGTTCAGCCGAGAACGATCGACCGGGTCAGGTGGCGTGGTTGGTCGGGGTTGAGCCCGCGGTGCTCGGCGATCGCCACGGCGAGCTGCTGCGCGCGGGCGAGTTCGATCAACGGGTCGTGGGCGCTGACCACGACGTGCGCGCCGGTGACCTCGATGTCGTCGACCAGGCTCTGTTCGGCTCGGCCGAACATCCAGACGAGCGTGTGATCGGATGCCACGGCAAGCGGGCCGTGCCGGTAATCGAGGAGCGGGTACGACTCCGACCAGGCCTGCGCCGCCTCCCGGATCTTGAGAGCGGCCTCCTGCGCGAGGCCGTACGTCCAGCCGCTGCCGAGGTACACGAAGTGGGAGTACGCGGCGACATCGATGCCGAGGGGCAGCGCCAGTGCGGCCTCGGCCTGGTCGGGAAGCTCGTCGACGTTCTCCCCGAATGCGGCGCGGGCGAGAAGGAGGAAGGTCGTGGGGAAGCGCGTCTGGACGACGGACTCTTCGTCGGCGAAGTCGAGCAGGAGCACGTCGTCGGCACGGTCGGCCACGGGGGAGTCGGCGACACCGGTGACGGCGATGGTGCGGACTCCGGCCGGCAGGGCGTCGAGGGCGTCAACGACCTCGGTCGTCGTGCCGGAACGGCTGAGCACGATGACGACGTCGTAGTCGCGCCACGGCCACGGCTCCGACGCGTATGCGGCGTCGGTGATCCCGAAGCCGGCCGATTCCCGGAGCGCCGCGAACGATTCGGCCACGAACGCCGATGTGCCGCATCCGAGAACCAGTACGCGGGCGCCGGGGAGGGTCAACAGCGCACTGGCCTGCGGGATCATGCTGGCGATGGCGTGGCGCCAGATTGCGGGCTGGCTCTCGATCTCGCTGGTCGTGAGTGACACGGGACAACTCCTGAAGCATCGTTGGGTCAGTAGGTGGTGGTGCGGTGGTGCTGGGCGCATGGTGCGCCCTGAAATGATCATCGGCGCAAAATGACCATTTGACAAGGAAAATGGGCATATCGCTCACTTTCGTTGTTCATTGGTTACATTCGAAAGTGCGGCCCACGCGTTGATTCACAGGGAGGTACTCATGACTGCACGACCGGACTGGAAAGCTCTCGCCGGCCTGCGCCTGGCCGACTGGGCTCCGCGGAGCGCCCTGCGCGCCGCCCGCACGGAGGTGGAGCGACCCGCGGCATCCGTTGTGGACGTGCACAACCATCTCGGCCGCTGGCTCGGCGACGGGGAGTGGGTGATCGACGACCCACGGGCGCTCGTGTCGATGATGGACGACTGCGGGGTCGAGACGATCGTCAATCTCGACGGACTCTGGGGTGACGAGGTGACCGCCAACGCCCTGCGGTACGACCGCGCGTTTCCCGGCCGATTTGTCACCTTCTGCCAACTTGGCTGGGAAGTGCTCGCGGAACCGGACGGGGTGCAGCGCCTGACAGCGTCCCTCGACGACAGTGTGGCGCGCGGCGCGCGCGGACTCAAGATCTGGAAGAACCTCGGACTGACGGTGCGGAACGCCGAGGGCACCCTGATCGCTCCCGACGACCCGCGGGTGATCGCGGTGGCCGAGCACGCCGGCGACCTCGCCCTGCCCGTGTTGATCCACACCGCCGACCCGATCGCGTTCTTCGAGCCCGCCGACCGGTTCAACGAGCGACTGGACGAACTGGTCGGTGTTCCGGACTGGTGGTTCGGGGACGACTCCCGGCATCCGTCATTCGACGCGCTGCTCGACGCCCATGCCGCCCTGGTGCTGGCCTGCCCGGGAACGACGTTCATCGGTGCGCATGTCGGGTGCGCGGCGGAGGACCTCGACCGGGTGGAGCGGCTGCTGGCCGCCGCGCCGAACTACGTCATCGACACGGCAGGACGGATGGCCGAGCTCGGCCGCCAGCCGCGCCGGTTTGCCCGGCTGGTCGCGGCGTACCCCGACCGGGTGTTGTTCGGCACCGACATATACCCGGCCAGCGCGCTGCAGTACCGGCTGCACTACCGGTTCTTCGAGACCGCGGACGAAGGCTTCTCCTACGATCCGGAGAGTGAGGTTCCAGGCCAGGGGCGCTGGCTCGTCTCGGCGCTGGACCTGCCGGCCGCCGTGCTGGAACGGGTCTACGGCGGGAACGCGAGGCGCATCCTCGGGCTGTGACTGCGAGCTCTGGCCCCTGGACTGCTCGTCTCGGTGCGCTACCGCACGGGTGATTCGAGGTGCCCGCCGAGGGCCACCAGCAGCAGGTCGGCGTGCGCGGCGGTCAACTCGTCGCACAGTGCCCAGATCTGCTCGGGGGTGAGCGACGAACTCGCATTGGGGTCCACCAGCACCGCCTGGCGCACGAGGTCGGGGTTGCCGGTGCGGGCCGCTTCGACCGCGAGGGCCGCCACCGAAAGGTAGGTGCGGTTGAGTGCCGCCCCCTGCGGGGGGATTGCGCCGAAGGGCAGCGGATGCAGGCCGGTCGCGTCAACGACGGTCGGCACCTCGACGACGGCGCCCTCCGGGAGGTTGTCGACCAGTCCGTGGTTGACCACGTTGGCGTGGATGATGCGCCGGGTGCCGGTGAGGATCGAGTGGATGACCTGTGGCGCGTATTCTGCGGCCCCTTCCTCCAGTTCCAGGGGTTCGCCGGCGGCGAGGGCCGACTTCGCGTGCTCGAATTCGGCGACATTCTCTTCCGAGATTCCGATGTATTCGAGCGGGCGGAGCCGGAACTTCTCAACCTGCTCGTCGGAGCGCAGGAACCAGGAGAGGTACTCGGACGAATGCTCGCTGGTCTCGGTGGGGTAGAACCCGATGCGGGTGAAGATCTCCACCCGAACCCGGCGCGCGAGCTCCGGGTCGGCGGCGATCTTCTCCCGAAGCCGCGGATAGAGGTCCTCGCCGTTCCGCGACCACTCGACCAGCCAGGCCTGGTGGTTGACACCGGCCGCCCGGTAGTGGGTGTCTTCCATCGGAACGCCGATCAATTCGCACAGGTCATTGACGGTCCAGTAAACGCTGTGGCAAAGCCCGACGGTCTTCAGGGTCGGGGCGACGACGGACATCCACCAGACATTCATCGCCATCGGATTCGTGTAGTTGAGGAACCACGCGTCTGGACACAGTTCGAGCATGTCCGCGGCGATCCCCGACAGCACCGGGAACGTGCGCAAGAAGCGGAAGACCCCGCCGACGCCCGTGGTGTCGCCGATCGTCTGCCGCAGGCCTGCGGCGGCGGGGATCTCGAGGTCTGTGCGGGTGGCGTCGATCCCGCCAACCTGGATCATGTTGATCACGAAGTCCGCGCCGCGCAGGGCCTCCCGGCGGTCAAGGGTCGCGATGATCTCGGCGGTGCGCCCGAATCGCTCCACAAGCTGATCGGCAGTGGCACGCGCTACGTCCAGCCGCTCGGCATCGATGTCGTGCAGGACGATGCGGAGCGACGGAAGGTCATCGAATCGAAACAGGTCGGCGAGAAGCTGACGGGTGAACACGACGCTGCCCGCGCCAAGGAAGACAATCTGGGACATGAACACATCATCCGGCGCAAGCTGCTTTTCGCGCAATAGAATGAGCGAATTCGCGTTCAAGTGAACATTTCGACTGATCAGGTTGTATGTTTGCGCTTGACGAAAGGACCCACGGATGGTGACTCCCGCCACGGAGACCCTGCTCGCGCGTGTTACCTCCGGGCGGAGAGCAAAGCGAATGGTGGCGATCCTCGACCTGATCTCCCTGAATGGCTCGGTGAGTCTCGCCGACCTCTCGGCCGAGTTGTCGATCTCACCCGCGACCGCTCGTCGTGATCTGTCTGATCTTGCGAGCCAGGGCCTGATCGTGCGCACCCACGGCGGGGCATCCGCTCTCGACCGTGAACGGGAGCTCCCGGTCGCGCTTCGCGACACCCGGTTCACGGAGACCAAACGCTCGATCGCCCGCGCGATGGTCGAACGCCTTCCCGCCGAGCGGCACGTCGTTGCGCTGAGCGGGGGAACCACCACCGCGAGTGTCGCCAGGGAGCTCGCCAACCATCGTGACGTCACCGTCGTCACCAACTCCTTGACCATCGCGGGTCTCCTCTCCGCCTACCCCGGGGTGCGGATCGTGATGACCGGCGGATTCCTCCGCCCGCAGTCGCTCGAGCTTGTCGGCGCCCTGGCAGAGAGCACGTTCAACTCGGTGAACGTCGGCACGGCGATTCTCGGCGCCGACGGGATCACCGCGGAGACCGGCGCGACGACCCACGACGAGACGGAGGCGCGCACGAACCACGCGATGGTGGTCAAGGCCCAGCGCGCCGTTGTGGTGGCCGACGGCTCGAAGGTCGGGCGCGTGGCCCTCGCCCAATGTGCCGCCACCAGCGAGATCCAGATGCTGATCACCGACACGACCGCCGATCCGGACGAACTGCAGCGGCTCCGTGCCGCCGGCGTCGAGGTGGTCGTCGTCGCATTCGCGGACTGAGGTCGCCGCGGACTGGGTCCTGAGGCCGCTGGAATCATTTGTCGGTGGTCCCCGTCATCCTGAATTCATCGCGTCGGTCGAAACGACGAAAGGTGAATTCGATGGTCGAAGATGGTTCCGCCCAATTCCCGGTTGCGCCTGCGCGGTCAACCATGCCCGAGTGGTATCCGGAACTACTCGCATCCGTAACCCAGCCGGTCGCTGATGGCAGAACGCGGGCGATCGCTGGCATCACCTCGCCGCGCGTCTTCCGCTCGAGCGGAGCGACTACGGACGCGACAGCGCGTTGCTCCTCCTGATGCTCGTGGCCGCCGGTGAAGCCGGTTCCTGGGGTCGCATCCGCGAGTCACTCGATCTGCTCACCGCCCTGGTGGGCTGGAGTTTCGGCGGCCGCGGCGGCTACGGGAACGACTCCGCGCTGAGCGACGCGTCGGAGACCCGCGCAGTGCTCGGCTGGGTGGGAATGCGCACCCTGCTGCCGCCGCACGGGTCGGCGGCACGCGGGCTGGAAACGGATGCCGCCCGGCGGCTCGCGCGTGCCGCGCTGACGACTTGGCCGTAAGCGTCGCCGCAGCCGTCAAGCCGGAGTGAGATCGGCGTCGTGCGCCTTCCACGTGCGGAGCCAGCGCGCGGCGGTGGCTGCCCGCGGCGTGCCTCGGGTGCACATAACCCCTGGTGCGCATAACGCCGAGTGCGCATAACTCCTGGCGCGCATAACGCCGAGTGCGCATAACTCCTGGCGCGCATAACGCCGAGTGCGCATAACTCCTGGTGCGCATAACTCCTGCAAACGGTAGCCATGCGGTTGGCGATCCCCGTTATTCCGCGGCTGGCGTCAAGCGTGGGATGCGTTCTGCAGGAGTTGCGCACGCTTGTCGTCACGCGGAGAGCTCGGCAGCACTTCTCGAAGGTGTGCTACGCGTGCTACGCTCGTACCATGAAGACGATAGCCCATCGCGAGCTTCGAAACCGGAGCGCCGACGTGTTGCGCTCCGTGCAAGCGGGCGAGTCTTTCGAAGTGACCAACAATGGCGAGGTTGTGGCGATGCTGACGCCGCCGAACTCCGTAGCCATGCAGGGGGTGCGGTTCCGTCCGCCGCTGACCCACGGTGGATTCTCCGCACTGCCGAGAGTCGCGTCGGCCGTGACGGTCCAGGGCACGCTGGACGACCTCCGTGCCGATCGCTGATCGGTGATCGTCTACGTCGACACGTCTGCCGTGGGAAAGCTCATTGTCGAAGAACCCGAGTCGACCGCTCTTGCCGACTACCTTGACGAAATATCGGCAAACGACGGGGTCATCATCGTGTCGTCGTCATTGCTTGAGACGGAACTACGCCGTTTGGCGGATCGCGTCGGCATATCACAGCTCGCCGTCACCGATGTGCTCAAACGTTTCGCTCTCGTCGACATCGAGCGTGGATCCTTCCGCGAAGCCGGCCTGATTCTGCCCGGTTCTGCGCTTCGGAGCCTCGACGCGCTGCACATTGCGGTCGCCGTGCGGATTGCAGCCGACGAATTCATCACCTATGACCTTCGCCAGGCTGAAGCGGCCCAGTCCGTCGGGCTGACCGTCGTTCGCCCGTAGTGTGCGCTCCGTATGTCCTTGACCGGGACGCCGGTGCGCGCTCATGAGTGCCTAACGAGCTGGAAATTCTGCCGCCGAGTCGCACGGGAGGAAGCAATCGTGAAAGTGCTGCTTTCGCTATTTCCACGCGCGAGTGAGGTTGAGAGGCGGGCGGGTCTCGACAAGCTCGACCACCGGCCAATATCGCGGCGCCAAAACGGAAAGAAAGACCTTGACGCGCGAGCCTAATTGATGTCCACTTGTGGGGACATGAAAACAACACGTCCCTACGCAATGACGACGAGGGCTGCGGCGGCGGAGGAGACCCGGCACCGCATCTTGAGGTCGACCCTTGCCCTCAGCGCTGAGAAGTTCACCCTGGAGATTGCGCTCGCTGATGTCGCCGAGCGCGCGGGCGTCACCACGAAGACGATCCTGCGGCATTTCGGCAGCCGAGAGGGATTGTTCGATGCGGCATCCGACTTCAACCGCGGTGAAATCGAGCAGGAGCGGGCCGCCCCCGTCGGCGACCTCCCGGCGGCGATCACCGTGGTGGTCGACCACTACGAGGAGCGCGGCGACTGGGTGATGCGGATGCTCAGCCAGGAACGATCCGACGCCCGGGCGGCCAGCGTGGTCGGCATTGGAAGGGTGGTGCATCGCGAGTGGGTGGCGACGACTTTTCGCCCCCAGCTCGAGCGCGTGCCGAGCGTCGAGCGCGAGGCCGCGGTGGACCTGTTGGTCGTGGCGACAGACGTGTACACGTGGAAGCTTCTGCGCCGTGACCGAAACCTCGGCCGCGCAGACACCGAGCAACGCATGTGCGCGCTGGCCCAGTCAGTGGTGAACCAGTGGGCCGCGAGAGGCCACACGAGAGAAGGAGATGAAGTGACATGAACAACGTGCTGTTCGTCACCTGGGACGGTGGCGGAAACGTTCCACCGGCTCTGGGGATCGCCGCCGAGCTGAAACGGAGGGGAAACGCGGTGCGTTTCCTCGGCCACCCGAGCCAACGGCAAGCGATCGAGGCCGCCGGATTCACCGTGGAGGAGTTCCAGGGCGCCAGGCCGTGGTCGGTGCTCGAAGCCAGGTCAGGCATGACGGCACCGCTGGCCTACGCGGCCGTCTTCACCGATCGAGGCATCGGCGACGACCTCGTCGCATCCGTTGAACGTCAACTCACAGACCGCGTGATCATTGACGGGCTGCTGGTCGGCGCGATGAAAGGCGCGGGGCGGGCGGGCATCCCGTACACGATTCTTGTGCACACCCTTTACGGAGTGATGCACACGGCGCTCACTCAAGGACCTCTGTCGCTGATCGCCAAGGGAAAGGGTTTCAATGCGGCGCGGCTCTACCGCGACGCGGAGCGCATCCTGGCGGTGACGCTGGAGGAGCTCGACTTCGGTGCGCACGACGGCGTCGACTATACCGGGCCGGTGCTGCCGGAGATTGTGCCGGCCGAGACCGTGACCGAGACCGCGAGCGCCGACGCTGACGCGGCATCCGTTCCGATGGTGCTCGTCAGCCTGAGTACGACCTATATTGACGGCCAGTGCGAGGCGCTGCAGCGAATCCTTGACGCCCTCAGCGGGCTATCCTTGCGCGCGATCGTCACCACCGGGCCCTCCATCGACCCGACCGCCTTGCGGGCGCCCGCCAATGCCGAGGTGCATCAGTACGTGCCGCATGACCAGCTGATGCCGAACGCATCGATCGTGATCACCCACGGCGTCCACGCCACCACCATGCTCGCGCTGGCCCATGACCTGCCGCTGCTGGTCATGCCGATGAACCCGGTCTTCGACCAGCCCGCCATCGGCCGGATCATCGCCGAGCAGAACGCCGGCCTGACGATCGAGAAGACCGCAACGGTGGCCGAGATCCGCGGCGCGGTCGAGCGGATCTTGCAGGATCCGAGCCCGTATCGGCAAGCCGCGGCCCGATTGGGGGCGCGCATCCGCTCGCAAGACGGGGCGACTGTCGCCGCCGACCTGATTGAAACGGATGTCCCGGTGCGGCAGGCGTAACCCGCGTCGGTCTGATCTCAGTCCGTCAGAACAGCTCGATCACACATTTCACGCCAGGCGCACCCGCGATTCGCTTGTCGCGGGTCATCAGCATGGCGTCGGTCAATTCGGCCAGTGCAACGTAGCCGGCGGCGTAGCTGCTGAGATTGTCGCCGAGCTGCCAGGCGCGGGTTGCGAGCGTCTCCCAGGGCCACAGCTCGATCGGCAGCGTCAGGAGATCGTCGTGGGCCAGGGCCGCCTCACCGGGCGAGAGCAAGCCGGCATTCCGTCGTCGACGCAGTACGTTGGCCACCTCGAAGGGCAGGAGCGCCGGCGCAATGAGGGTGGCCGAGCCGAGCCGCGACGCGATGGAGGCGCCCGCAGGTCCCGGATCGATGAGCAGGGATACGATCACGGATGCGTCGACGACCACGACTTCGCGTACGTCTCCGGGCGCGGCTGGGCGGCTAAGGTCGGTCGGCCGCGACATCGGTCACGATCTCAGACGCGTCAATGGGCGGGTAGTGCGCCGCGCGGCTGCGGATGCGCGCGAGCGCTTCGGCGGGACTCGGACGAGAGGCCAGAGCGGCCAATTCCGCGCTCAGGTACTCCTGCAGTGAACGACCCGTTCGGGCTGCCCGAGCGGCAAGCTCGTCGCGGACCTCGTCCGGAACGGCCCGGATAGTGATTGTCACGGCCATGCATGCAGTTTAGCGTCAACGCATGCATTCTACATGCGTTGCTTCCCCCACCAACTCAGCCGGCGAGCCCGCACTCATACGCGAGCACCACCGCCTGCACCCGGTCGCGCAGCGCCAGTTTGGCCAGGATGCGCGTCACATGGGTCTTCACGGTGGCCTCGCCCATGAACAGTTCGGCGCCGATCTCGGCATTCGACCACCCACGGGCCACGGCCCCAAACACCTCGAGTTCGCGCGCGGTCAGGCCCGCGAGTTCGGCCGGGACTCCCGCGGACACCGGGCGCCGGCGCACGTATGCCTCCACCAGCCGCCGGGTCACGCTCGGCGCGAACAGCAGTTCCCCGCTGTGGCTCGCCCGGATCGCCGCCGCCAATTCGGCCGGCGGCGTGGTCTTGAGCAGAAACCCGCTCGCGCCGGCACGGAGCGCCGCGAAGATGTACTCGTCCAGATCGAACGTGGTGAGCATGAGCGCGCGCGCCTGCGGGCGCACCGAGGCGAGCATCCGCACGCCCTCGATGCCGTCGCTGCCGGGCATCTGCACATCCATCAGCACGATGTCAGCCGCAACGGATGCCGCCACCCGCGCCGCCTGGGCCCCCTCGGACGCTTCGCCCACGATCGCAAGGTCGGGTTCGACGGCCAGGATCGCGGCAAGGCCGCCGCGGACCAGATCCTGATCGTCGGCGATCACCACGCGAATCACGACGCCCCTCCCGCTCGTTGCGGCAGGGGTTCGGCTGCCGCGGGCGCGGACTGACGCGATCCCGGCCAGGGAACCCGGGCCCGAACCTCATACCCGCCGCCGAACGCCGGGCCCGCCGTGAACTGGCCGCCCGCGCCGCGCACCCGCTCGGCCAGCCCGGCCAGTCCGAAACCGGCACCCGTGCGGCCCGGATGCTCGCTCGCCCCATCGTCGGCCCCGTCGCCACCCCCGTCGTCGGTGATCACGACCTCGCAGGTTCCGTTCGATAGCGCGATTCGGATCTGCACGGCCGCGCGCGGAGCATGGCGCGCCACGTTGGTCAGCGATTCCTGTGCCACCCGGTAGATGGCTTCGGCGGCCTCAGCTGTCTCCAGGGCCGCATCCCCGGCCTGCGGGTGCTCCCGGCCGCTAGCAACGCCAATACCGTCCACCACCCGCTCGAACTCGATGCGCATTCTCGCCGCGCGCATCCGCTCCACCAGCTCGTCGACTGATTCCGCCGGACCACCGGACAGGCCGGGGGCGCCGATCGCACCGGCCTCCAGCAGGTCGAACATCACGGCGAGCTCCTGCAGTGCCGTGGCGCCGGCCTTCTCGACCGTGCGCAGCGCCCCGCGTGCTGCCGCGGCATCCGTCGCCCGAAGCGCCAGCGCCGCAGACGCCTGGAGCACCATGACGCCGACCGCATGACTTGTCACGTCGTGCAGGTCGCGGGCGATACGTAACCGTTCCGCGCGCACGGCGAACTCGACGCGGGCGTCGATCTCGAACTGCAGGGTGGCGGCGTGCGCCTGTGCGATGTGGCCGTCACGGTCTCGGGCGCTCCATTCGTGTCCCGCGAACGCCGGAAGTGCGAACAGCACGAACAGAATGGGGATGTTTTCCGGGGCCGTTTCGAGTACGGGCCACGCGGTGACGGCAGCCAGTGCGGCCAGGCCGGCCCAGGTGGCCGGGCGTCCGGCGACGGCGGACGACCAGGCCAGTAGGCACAGCGTCACGAGCGCGCCCGCCCCCGTGCCCGCGAAAAGTGGAGCGCCGGCCAGGGCGGTGAGCGCCACGATCACGGCCGCGGCGAGGCACGCCTCGAGCGGGCGGATGCGCCGGACGAGGAGTGTCAGCGGCAGTGCCAGCAGCATGGCCCAGCCAAGCGGTGTGAGCTCCGGCTGCTCCGGTATCTGGCCGTCGAGGACCGTGGTCGTCAGCAGTACCAGCACGAGGGCGGCATCGGCGATCCAGAACCGCCGGGGTCGGTGGGGCTGCGGTTCTGTGGCGTTCGGCTGGGTGCGGAGTAGCCCGAGCAGCCAGCGCAACTCGGTGATGGCGGCCCGGCCACGCTCGGCGACATTCTGGATGAGCTGGGGGTCGAGCTCCGCCATCGCCGAGGATGCGTCCCGCCGCATGGCGTCGACCGAGCGCCGGATGACCTCGAGCGCCCGGCCGCCGAGCCGGGCGCGTTCGTCGGCGACGACCCGCGCGGTCAGGCCGGGGACGTTGATGGCTGCGAGGTGTGACGCTTCCGCGCGGGCGACCCGCGCCGTCTCCGAGCGGCGCCGCACCACCCGGCCGAACGCGTACGAGCCCCCGAAGAGCATGCCGGCGAATATCACGTCCGCCACCGAGTACCCTATGGCGGTGAGTGCCGCCAGCAGGTAGACCAGGGCGGCGATGGCGCCTCGCGCCCAGGCGGGGCTGAACCGTCCGAGCGCATACACGGCGACGATCCCGGGGGCGAGCGCGGCCGGGTTCTCCGGCGGTACCTGCAACTTCAGATAGCAGAGCTGCACGGCGGCCAGGAGGTATGCCGCGGTTACCGGGAGCTGTCGCACACCGAGCAGCGCGGCCGCGGAAAGGAGGGCGATCGGCGCGGCCCACGGGGTCACCGGCCAGAGGAACACGGCGGCTCCTGCGCCCGCCGCGAACGCGACGATCCACTCGCTGAGCCGCGGCGTCGTGAGCCTCATGCCCCGAGGCTAGCGGCGAAGGGGTGGCCGCGCATCCCACCCAGGTGGGACACGGCATCCGCCTTGCCGATACCGCATGCGACACGACAGACGGATGCGATCGCTGCGCCGCTGCTGATGTGCGGGCGTGTATGCGTTCCACAGGCTGGGGGAGTCCGGCGGAACTGGCGCCGCGATGCACGACCCGAGGTCCACTCGAGCTTCACCACATCCCCACCACACCCGCACCACATCCGCACCGCACCGAAAGGCAACAATCATGAAACTCCTTCCCCTCGCCGGGCTGGCCGGCGCCGCAGTGCTCTCCACGATCGCCCTCACCGACGCCCTCTGGCAGGGGTTCGAAGGGACGCCTCCGCCGTGGGGCGTGCAGGGCGGTCACGACTGGATGCTCGCCGGTGTGAACCTTGGTCACGCCGTCCCTTACCTGCTCCTCACTGCCGTGCTGATGCAGGTGGGGCCGCAGCTGGACTCCGGCGGATTCACCCGCTGGGTGCGCCGGCTGTTGATCGTCACGTTCCTGCTGTTCGCGGTGATGATGCTCTGGGGCGCCATCACCGGGGCGAATTCCGAGTCCCTCGGAGTATTCGAGGCCGGCACGACGATCCTGTTCTTCGCCCTGCTGCTGCTGCCGATCATCCTGGGCTTCGCGATGCTTCGCCGCCGGGACGTGCGACTGCCGGCCATCCTGCTGGCCGGTTCGCTGGTGCCGGTCGTGCTGATGTTCGTGCTCAGCGAGCTCACCTCGTTCGCGCACCCCGCCTACGCCGAGGCATTGGCCCTCTTCGGCGTCGCCCTGCTCCCGTTTGCGCTGGAGCCTCGCCGTGCGGAATCGGCTGTCGGAGCCGTGAGCGGCGCCAGCGAGGCTGTGAGTCGCTGAGGTGACCCGACGCCATCACGACGCATGCGTGATCCATTCGCACCCCTTGCCCGTGCGACGCCGCACGGAATATAGTTCCATCGCCTGCCCAGTGGCGATTCGCTCAATGACGATCGGAGCCCTCATGCCTGCAACCGCGTTGCCCTCGAGTGGCGACAACCCCGACGGCGGCGTCGGTGTCGGCGGGGTGAAGACCTGCGATGCCAGTGGAATGGCCGAGATCCATCGGATGTTCCGGGCCGGGTTCGATGAGGGCCCCGCGCTTGTCGGCTGTGTCGCCGACACTGATGCGGCCCACGCCGACATCGTCGCTGACCACCTGTCGATGCTCTCGACCGGGTTGCACGCCCATCATGAGGGGGAAGACTCGCTGCTCTGGGGCCGCCTCGAGGCTCGTGCGCCCTCCTGCGCAGTCCACGTCGCGCGGATGAAGCAGCAGCACGCCGAGATGCTCTCGCACCTCGAGGCGCTCGACGCGAGCTTGCCGGCCTGGCGAGTGAGCGGTCGGGCGACGGATGCCGCATCCGTTGTCGCTGCGCTCGCCGGGATCAACGCGGCGCTTGCCCTGCACTTGCCCGACGAGGAGGTGCACATCGTGCCGGTGATGGAGACCGTGCTCACGCCGGCGGAGGTCGACGCGTTGTCTGAGCATGGTCGCAAGGCAACGCCGAGAGGCAAGATGTTCATCCAGTTGGGGGCTATCCTCGCTGCCCAGCCGGATGGTGGTGACGACTGGCTGCGGGGACACTTGCCCGCGCCGGTGCGAATGATCTGGCGGCTCATCGGCAAGACCAGGTACGAGCGAAATCGGGCTGAGCTCACCGGAGCGCAGTGAGGGCGCTTCCTGCACAGGGGACTCGTCTCCAAAGTTATCCACCATTTGGTCTGTTCGCGGTCGAGGTGAAGCCCGTTCGAGGTGAAATAGCCCGTGACAGGCGCGCACACTATCGAGGCTCGCGTCGGGCTGGGGTGAACAATGAAAGTTCTCGTGGCAACCGATCACACCCAGGGCACTCGGCCGAGTGACGTCATGGAAGGAATCGACGGCGAGCTCGTCTTCATGGTCGACGCGTGCCCCCTCAGCAGGCGGTATCCGTACGGGCCGTGCGACTGCGGCATCACATTTCGCGGCATGGTGAGCGACGGCGTCACCTCGACGGCCCTCGTGCGTGACCTGGAGCAGCTGACCCTTGACGAATATGTCGCCTGTCTGGATGCGACCCACGAAAGCAACCGGCTCGCTGGATGCACCTGCGACTTCGATGCGCAGGACCAGGCGCGCACATTGCTGAAGATCGCGGCGCCGTTGCGCGTGGGCGCGGTCGTCGAGCGCCGCGTGGACCGGGTGCGCGTGCGCGGGTTTGTGTAGCCCGAAACGGGGATGCAATCGATCACAACAACGGGCGCTTGTTCGCTTCGACGAACAGTGAAAACGCGGGCGTTGCGAACACCACGAAGACAATCAGATTCACGAGCACGCTTCTCCAGAAGACCGCCCGGAAGGCGGCCTTCTGGGTCTTGTGGCGAAGCATCTGCTGGGCGAGGATCGCCCCCGGCCAGCCGCCGACGACGCCCACCAGGATCAGGGTGTTCTCCGGCACCCGCCAGCGGCGCGCAGTGGCCGCTGACTTGTCCGCCGCGTACACGATGAAGCACGCGATACTGGCGACGAGATAGAGGCCGGCAACCCATATCGGGATCGGCCACATCGCATTTGCAGCGAGGTAGCCGATCACGAAGGCGAGGATCGTGAGGTAACTGGCGGCGCCGGACCTGCCGCGGGAGGTGCGCCGACGCGACTTCGTCGGTATTCGCCGCCCAGCCACCTGTACTCGCGCCGCCCGTTGCTTGCCATCTGCCGAGTGCTCGATGGTGAAGGTGAGCGCCTCTCCGACTTGCGGCCTCGTGGCCCTGGATGGGAACGCCTTGATGTGCACGAAGGCCCTGTTGGTTCCTTGGGTCGGGGTGATGAAGCCGAAGCCGCGGTCGTCGTTCCAGGAAGTGAGGGTCCCGTGGACGCGTTCAGTTCGGGGACCCATGCTCAGATCGTAGCTTTCCAGCACTGTTGTCACCGTTGCAGGGGTGTGAAGCCGGCGATTTCGTGATGGTCTCGATCCCGCCGCCGCCTTTGCTCACGCGGTCGCGCGCATAACTCCTGCATTCCGCGGGGCAAGGGACTGAGAAGCCTCGGAATCACGCGGTTCCCGCCGACTTCTTCTCGGAAATGCAGGAGTTATGGAGTGGGCGGGGTCTCGACAGGCTCGCCGACGAGGGTCTCGACAGGCTCGACCACCGGGGCTCGACAGGCTCGACCGGGGGCGGTGAGGCCACCGGGGTCTCGACAGGCTCGACCACCGGCGGTCGACCAGGGGTCAGGCGGCTGTCGCGGCGGCGAGCCGCCGCACCGCCAGCGTCGCCAGGAACGACGCCTGGTCGCCGAGCACCCGATCGTCGAACTGCGCACGCGGGGAGTGCAGCGGCGCCCACTCGCTGGGGTCGACGTCGGGGGATCCGGCACCGATGTGACCGAATGAGCCTGGCACTTCGAGCAGGATCTTGGAGAAGTCCTCCGACCCGGCCTTCGGAAACTGCAGCGTCTCGAAGCGGTCGGCGCCGAACAGGTCGGCGGCGGTCGCGGCCCAGAACTCCGCCTCCGAAGCGGTGTTCGCCGTGACCGGCAGCTTGAGCTCGAACACCGCGTCTGCGGTCAGCTGGTGCGCGCGCGCGATCGACTCGATCAGGTTCGCCAGCTCGGCGCCCAGCCGCACCTCCACCTCCGGGCTGAAGCACCGGATGCCGGCCTTGAACGTCGCCTCATCGGGGATGATGTTGGCCGCCGATCCGCCATGGAACTCGCCCACGGTGAGGATCACCGGGTCGAACACGTTGAACCGGCGGGTGATGTAGGTCTGCAGTGCCCCCACCATCTCGGCGGCGACCTGGATTGGGTCGAGCGCCTGGAACGGACGGGACCCGTGCCCGCCACGCCCCTTCACCGTCACATCCAGCTGCCCGAACGCCGCCATGTACGAGCCGGGCCGCGTGGTGAACAAACCGGCCGGGGCATCCGACGCCATGTGCACGCCGTACGCCGCGAGCGGTCGGCTGCCGGAAAGCTGCAGCAGGCCCTCGTCGAGCATGGCCTGGGCGCCGGCGAAGATCTCCTCCCCGGGCTGGAACATGAACACCACGTCGCCCGGCAGCCTGTCGCGCACCGCGTGCAGCAGCTTCGCCGCACCGATCAGCCCGGCGGTGTGCAGGTCGTGCCCGCAGGCGTGCATCGCGCCGTTCGTCGACGCGAATGATACGCCCGACTTCTCCGTGATCGGCAACGCGTCCATGTCGCCACGCAGCAGCACGGTCGGGCGGTCGGCGCCGACCACGTCGGACGGCACACCGCCTCCCCGGAGAATCGCGACAACGGATGTCGTGGCCGCCCCGAGCACGCTCTCCAGGTCGAGGTCCTTCAGCGCTTCGAGCACCCGCGCCTGGGTGCGGGGGAGCTGCAGCCCGGTCTCGGGGTCGGCGTGCATCTCGCGGCGGAACGCGATCAGCTCGTCGGTGAGGGCGGCATCCGCCGTCACATTGAGGGTCGAGAGGGTCATCTGTTTCCTTCCAATCGGTCGTGCAGTTACAACGCGCGGGCGGCCATCGCGTAGGCGTCGGCGACGCGCTCCGGGTCGGCCAGCTCCTGGCCGATGCCCAGTCGCGCGACCGGCGAATGAGTCAGGATGCTGCCCTCCCTGCCGGTTTCGGTGGCGATTCCGTAGGAGGCGAGAACGAGGAGGCCCTGCTGTTCGCTGAGGAGCGGCACCACCAGGCTGAGACCGTCGCGCGGTTTGACGTTGAGGCCGCGCTCGCCGAGGAGGGTGGCCATCTGCACGCGGCGGCCCTTGTAGACCTGCCGCGCGTGGTCGACCCTGGCCCGGGTGTCGGCATCTGTGAGCATCCAGGCGAGCGCGCCCTGCAGCATCCGGCTGGTCCACCCGGCGCCGAACTGCTGGTACAGCCGGGCCCGTTCGATCGGCAGCTCGGCGCCCCCCATCACCGCAGTGCGGAGGTCCGGGCCGTGCGACTTCGAGTACGAGCGCACCACGACGCTGCGGTCGGGGAACACCGTGCCGAGGCTGACGCCGGGGTGCAGGTTGAGGTCGCCGAGGCCGTCGTCTTCGATGATTAGGCAGTCGGTGCCATCGAGCACCGCGGCCAGTTCCGCGTGCCGCTCGGCCGACAATGTCGAACCGGAGCGGGAACCGGAGCGCGGCTCATAGATGAACGCGACCGGGCGGCTCTTCAGGGCGTGGCGGAGGGACTCGGCCTGCGGCCCGTCGGCATCCGTTTTCACGGGCAGCACGCGGGCGCCGAAGAGCTCGAGGATGTCCAGCGTGCGCGGTGTCGACGGGTCGGCAACGGCCACGTATTCGCCGGGGACCACGCCCGACGCGACGAGCAAGCGGATGCCGTCGTAGCCGCCGTTCGCCACGAACCAGGCCTCGGGTTGCCAGGGCCAGGTCGGTGCCACGGCGTCGCGCAGCGCCGGGATGATGCTCGGCCGCTGGTACCAGTTCAAGCGTTCGTCGATGGGTGCCCGCGCGATGGCGTTCTGCAGGCTGGGAAGGAGGGCCGGGTCCGGTGTGGCCAGCGACAGGTCGAGCACGCTGCCGCCCCACAGCCGCACCACGTTCTCGAAACGCTTCGGCGCAAGCATCCGCGGTGCGTCCAGTACCCGCGTGCCCTGGCGGCCTGTGCCCTCGATCACTCCGTGCTTGCGCAGTGTGGCCCAGGCGGCGGAGACGGTGGCGGGGCTGACGTGGAGCACGACGGCCAGGTCGCGAACGGTGGGCAGCCGGCATCCGCTCGCGATCTCGCCCTGTCGCACCAGGCGGATGATGGCCGCCGCGATGCCGAGCGCGGAGGGTTCCTCGATGCGCGCGGCAAGCCAGTCTGACGACGTTTCGGTCGCGGGCGGTGCGTCATTGCGTTCCACGGAATCTCCCAGCCTGGAGCCAGATCAAGCGCTTTTGTTCAGTAACAATAGCTTGGATTGTGCTAGTTCGTCCATTGAGCATAAGCTCTCGTTTCAATACCCGGTGACGTGTGTTCGATAAGCACCCGGGGCACCAACCAACTCGAGGAAGCAAATCACTCTATGAGCGCCATCCGTCTCGCCACTCGCCACTGGGACCACGTGATGCCCATCGCGACCAAGGAAGTTCCCGGGTTCGAGAGCTTCGACCTGGAGACGCGCGCGATCACGCCGGATGTCTGGACCGAGCGTGACCTCGACGGCGGCGAGACCTCCTTCAGCCGTTATGTGCGGGCTCGAGCGACCGGCGACGACAGCGTGACCGCCCTGCCGGTTTTCATCATGCGCGGCTTCCGTCACCGGTGCATCATCACCGCGAAGAACAGCCCGCTCGAAACCGCCGCCGACCTCCGCGGCAAGCGCATCGGCCTCACCGGCTGGGCAGACAGCGGCAACACCTGGACCCGCGCCATCCTCCGCCAGGCCGGCGTCGGCATCATCGATGCCGAGTGGCGCGTCGGCGGCCTCACCAAGGACCACCCGATCATGGACCGCATCGGCCCGATCGAGGTGCCCGCAAACATCGCCCCGACCGAAAATGACGAGCCGATGGTCGACATGCTCGAGCGCGGCGCCCTCGACGCGGTGATGACCCCGTTCATGCCCGCCGGGTTCTACGAAGCGGATGCCCCGTTCCGCACGCTCTACCGCGACCCGCAGCAGGCCGAGGCCGACTACTACGCGACCACCGGGTTCATCCCCGGCATCCACGTGCTCGCGGTGCAGACCTCGCTGCTGGCAAAGGCGCCCGAGCGCGCCGCCCAGCTGATGGAACTCTTCGAATCGGCCAAGGACATCAGCTCCGCCCGCCGTGGCAAGCTGCTCGACATCACGCCGTGGCAGAACGAGGCGATGGCCGAGGCCACTCGCGTCTTCGGGTCGGACTGGATGCCCTACGGGCTGGAGTCCAACCGCACCATGATCGCCGCATTCCAGGCCGAGCTGATCGCACAGGGACTGATGGACGAAGACGTGGATGTCGACCGGTTGTTCCCGCAGTTCGACACCGCTCCGAGCGCGATCGGGGTCTCGGCGTGAGCCCGACCGCCGCAGGCGCGAACCACGTGCCCGACCAGCTCCGCGTGGCCGCAGCGCAGTTCGCGGTGAACAACGACTGGCAGGCCAATGTCGACCAGATCCTGCCCCTGATCGGGCAGGCCGAGGCCGACGGAACCGACCTGCTGGTGCTCCCCGAGGGCGTCCTCGCCCGGTTCATGGGGGAGAAGGAGCGCATCCGCATGGCGGCCCAACCGCTCGACGGACCGTTCGTCACGGCGCTCCGGGCGGCCACCGTCGGGCTGAAACTCACCGTCGTCTTCGGGATCCACGAGACGTCGGGCACACCGCGGCCGTACAACACCCTCGTCACCGTGCGGGGCGGCGAGATCGTGCACCTCTACCGTAAGACGCACCTCTACGACGCGTTCGCCGCCCGCGAGTCCGACAACATCCTGGCCGCCGACGAGGTGCCCCCGCTGCTCGACGTCAACGGCTTCAAAATCGGCTTCATGACCTGCTACGACGTGCGGTTTCCCGAGCTTGCCCGGCTGGTGGCCGTGCAGGGAGCCGACGCTATCGTGCTTCCGGCCGCCTGGGCAAAGGGGCCGTCGAAGGAGTTCCACTGGAGCACCCTGGTGAGCGCCCGAGCCCTCGACAACACCGTGTACCTGGTCGCGTCGGGCGAGGCGGGGGAGAGCTGCATCGGCCGCAGCATGATCGTCGACCCGCACGGGATCCCGATCGCACAGGCGCTCGCCGGTGCCGAGATGATCACGGCCACGATTTCTCATTCCCGTCTGACGGAGGCGCGCAACAGCCTCCCGGTGCTGGCGAACCGTCGCTTCGACGTGAACCCGGCACCACGCACACCCGCCGGATCCCCGGTTCCGTCAGTCACAGCATCCGTTTCGTTCTAATCAGAGGAGATACACCATGAGAACAGCACGCACTATCGCCGTCGGCACCGCAGTCCTGTTGGCGCTCGGACTCACCGGATGCGCCGTCGACGAGGGCGGCACCGGTTCACCGGCCGCCGCCGAGTCCGCCGCACCCCAGAAGATGAACCAGAAGCTGCACGACGCGCTCCCCGACGCGATCAAGAAGGCCGGCTCGATCACCGCCGTCAACAACGGCTCGTTCCCCCCGTACACGATCGTCGACGGCGCCGGCAGCCTCGAAGGCGCGACGGCCGACATCTCGGTGGCCATCGGTGAAATCCTGGGCGTGAAGATCGAGCACGCCACGGTCGACGGGCTGGCCAGCGTTCTCGGCGGCATGGATGCCGGACGCTACGACCTCGACATGGGACCGGTCGGTGACTTCAAGGAGCGCCAGGCCCAGGCGACCTTCATCGACTGGGTACAGGAATTCGTGGTCTTCGCGGTCGCCAAGGGCAACCCGCAGAAGATCACCGACCTCGACTCGGCCTGCGGCAAGAAGGTCGCCGTGATGGCCAGCGGTTCGGCGGAGAAGGTCATCAAGACCCAGGCCGACAAGTGCGTCACCGACGGCAAGCCCGCCGTGGAGGTGCAGTCATACAAGGACCAGCCGAGCTCGATCCTCGCGGTGCAGTCCGGCCGTGCCGACGCGTTCTTCTCCTCGCAGGCCCCGCTGACCTACTTCGTCGAGCAGTCCGACGGCGCGCTCGAACTCGCCGGGACCGGCCAGAAGAACGGCTTCGACGACCTGCACCAGGGTGCGCTGGTACCGATGGACTCCCCACTGGTCGACGTCATGCTCGGCGCCTTCCAGGAACTGTTCGACAATGGAACCTACGCCGACATCATGAAGGCGCACGGCCTTGAGGGCAACATGGTCGACGCCCCCGGCATCAACCTCGGCGTCTCCTGATGTCCGCCAACACCACGACCAACCCAGAACGACGGGAGAAGCGGATGACGTCACCATCTGTAGGCCTGGACGTCGCGAATTCCGTGCGGCGTAAGCATCCGTGGCGCCTGGTCGCCGTACTCGTGATCGCGGTACTGCTCGCCCAACTGGTGCAGCTGTTCGTGACCAACGAACGGTTCGGCTGGGGCACGGTGGCCAAGTACCTCTTCTCCATCGACGTGATGCGCGGCCTGGGGATGACGATCGTGCTGACGATCATCGGCATGATCCTCGGAATCGTGTTGGGCGTGGTGTTGGCGATCTGCCGGATCTCAAAGAACCCGGTGCTGCAGGGCACAGCGTCGGCGTACATCTGGTTCTTCCGGGGCACGCCGCTGCTGGTGCAGCTGATCTTCTTCTACAACCTGTCGGCGCTCGTGCCGCAGCTGTCGCTGGGCATTCCGTTCGGACCGGCGTTCATCTCGGTCGGCACCAACACGGTGATCACCCCGATGCTGGTGGCGATCCTCGGCCTGGGGCTTCACGAGGCGGCCTACATGGCGGAAATCATCCGGGGCGGCCTGCTCTCGGTCGACCCGGGGCAGCGTGAGGCCGGGGCATCCGTTGGCATGTCGAACGCGCGGATCATGCGGCGGATCGTGCTGCCGCAGGCGATGCGGTTCATCATCCCGCCCACCGGCAACCAGGTGATCAGCATGGCGAAGGCGACCTCCCTGGTCTCCGTGATCGCGATGTCCGACCTCTTCTACACCGTGCAGGCGATCTACAACCGCAACTTCCAGACCATTCCGCTGCTGCTGGTCGCGGTGATCTGGTACCTGATCATCACCACGCTGCTGAACATCGGGCAGTCCTTCATCGAGAAGCGATTCTCGCGGAGCGCCAAGCAGGAGACGAACGGAATGTGGGACTTCCTGGTCCGCAGGGGCGGCCGGCGGACGGCATCCGCGCCGGTGACCGGGTCCGTCGCAGCACCCGTCATAGAGAGGAGCGACGCCTGATGAGTCAGTTGACGCCAACCCAGCACGAAACCATTGCCCTGCACGGCAGCCCGGTTTTGGTCGCTGAGAACGTGCGGAAGAGCTTCGGCGATGTCGAAGTGCTCTCCGGGATCAACCTGGAGGTGCAGCCGGGGGAGACCGTGGTGATCCTCGGGCCGTCCGGTTCGGGGAAGTCCACGTTCCTCCGCTGCATCAACCTGCTCGAGGAGTTGAACGGCGGGAGGATTCTCGTCGACGGCCAGGACGTGGGGTTCGAGGTGCGAAACGGACGCCTGCACGAACTGTCGGGCAACCAGATCGCGTTGCGGCGGCGGGACATCGGCATGGTGTTCCAGCAGTTCAACCTGTTCGCTCACATGACCGTGCTGCAGAACGTCATCGAGGCGCCGACCGGGGTCAAGGGTGAGGCGCGTGAGGAAGCCGTCGCGTATGCGAAGAAGCTGCTCGCGAAGGTGAACCTGAGCGGGCGGGAGAACGCGTACCCGCGGCAGCTCTCGGGCGGGCAGCAGCAGCGAGTTGCGATCGCACGGGCATTGGCCATGCGGCCCAAGCTGATGCTGTTCGACGAGCCGACGAGCGCGCTCGACCCGGAATTGGTCGGGGAGGTGCTCGCCACGATGAAGGAGCTCTCAGCGGAGGGGCTCACCATGGTGGTCGTCACGCACGAGATCAGCTTCGCCCGGGAGGCGGCCGACCGGGTCGTCTTCATGGACGGCGGCGTGATCGTCGAGCAGGGCACGCCGGAAGAAGTCATCGACAACCCCCAGCACGAGCGCACGCGAGCCTTCCTCTCGCGCTTCCTCTAGCAGGCGGGCTCGCCCCGTCGGGGTGGCCTGATCGTGTGAGGGGCCAACAAGTCCTGGTCGCCGAGGTCCGCGACCAGGACTTCCTGGCCCCTCACGCGCGCGTGCCGACCTTGTTGCCGCTTCATTGTTGCCACTTACGAGGGCGGCACGGGGGCACCCACTGCATAACTCCTGCATTCTGCACGGCAGCGGCCGGGCCGCCCCGGAATGATGCGGTCTCTGCGCGCCCCTTCTCCCGGAATGCAGGAGTTGTGAACTGGCCGACCGGCCGACGAACCGGCCGACCGGCCGACGGACCGGCCGACCGGCCGACGGACCGACCGGCCGACAGATGGACCGGCCGACCGGCCGACGAACCGGCCGACAGACCGGCCGACCGGCTCTGCCTGGCCCTGGCGGCTCGACGCGCCGGCGTGGACCACCGACACGTCCTGGCGGGCGCACCTGCAGCCCTTGCCGTCCGGCCGCTCCAGGGTGTCAAATCGGTACAACGGTGCGGGAAAGTCAAGACGACGACGTCGGGAGCTGCTCATGTCCGGAAAAGGCACACAAGACCCGTCCAAGCCGACGGGTCGGGGCGGCGCAGATCAACGCCGGGCGTCAGCCCTCAGTGGGGCGCCGGCGGATCGTCCGGAGAAGATCCGCAACATCGCACTGGTCGGCCGGTCGGGCGCCGGCAAGACGATGCTCGCCGAGGCGCTGCTCGCGGCCACCGGAGCCATCACGCGGATGGGTACCGTCGTCGACGGCACCACGGTGAGCGACTCTGACCCGTCCGAGATCCACCAGCAACGATCGGTGGCGTTGTCGGTGCTTCCCCTGGCGGTCGACGACGTGAAGGTGAACCTGCTCGACACCCCGGGCTACGCCGATTTCGTCGGTGACCTGCGGGCCGGCTTACGGGCAGCGGATGCGGCGCTGTTCGTGGTCTCGGCGGTTGACGGCGTCGACGCCGCCACCACCGCACTGTGGGCGGAATGCGAACGCATCGGGATGCCGCGAGCCGTCGTGATCAGCCGGATCGACCATCCCCGGGCCGGCTACGAGGCAGTCCTGGCGGCGTGCCAGGACGCTTTCGGCCCATCGGTGCTGCCGCTGTACCTGCCGATCCGCGCTGCCGGGACGATCATCGGCTTGCTGGGACTGCTGTCCCAGACCGTGTCGGACTACAACGCGGACTCTCCTCACCCGGCCCAACGGCCGGCGAACGAGAGCGAACTGGCCGACGCCGAGTCGCCGCGGGCCACCCTGATCGAGGGGATCATTGCGGAGAGCGAGGACGAGACGCTGATGGACCGCTACCTCGGCGGTGAGGAAATCGCCCAGGGCACCCTCATCGCCGACCTCGAGATCGCCGTCGCCCGCGGGTCCTTCTATCCGGTGCTGGCGGCATCCGCTGAGACCGGTGTGGGTATGACGGAACTGCTGGAGGTGTTGACCGGGGCCTTCCCGTCGCCGGTTGAGCGCACGCTGCCCTCGGTGACCGACCTCGACGGCAGGCCGGCGGGGCCGCTGGCTTGTGACCCTGCGGGGCCGCTGGTCGGCGAGGTGGTGCGCACCACCATCGACTCCTTCCTCGGCCGGGTCTGCCTGGTGCGCGTCTTCTCCGGCACGCTGCGCGAGGACTCGATCGTGCACATCGGCGGGCACGGGCTGGCCGATCGCGGCCACCAGGACCACGACACCGACGAACGGGTCACCCACCTGCAGTCCCCGCTGGGGTCCACCCTCCGGCCGGTACCGTTCTGCGTTGCGGGTGACATCTGCGCGCTCACCCGGGTGGGCAGCGCTGAGACCGGCGACACGGTGTCCACCCGTGAGACGCCGTTGCTGGTCGAGGCCTGGGAGATGCCGGAACCGCTGATGCCGGTAGCCGTGCAGGGGGCGGCGCACGGCGACGAAGACGCGCTCGCCAAGAACCTGGGCAAGGTCGCGGCCGTCGACCCGACATTGCGGGTGGAACGCAATTCCGAAACCCACCAGCTGATCCTGTGGTGCATGGGGGAGGCGCACGCCGAGGTGGTGCTCGACCGGCTTCGCGGCCAGGGCGTGAAACTGCAGACCGTCGATGTGGTCACGCCGCTCCGGGAGACGTTCGCCACGCCGGCCGCGGTGCGGGGACGGTACGTCAAGCAGTCCGGCGGCCACGGCCAATTCGCCATTTGCGACATCGAGGTCCAGCCGCTGCAACGCGGAGCGGGGTTCGAGTTCGTCGACAAGGTGGTCGGCGGGGTGGTGCCGCGGCAGTACATCGAGTCGGTCGAAAAGGGTGTCATGGCGCAGATGCAGAAGGGCGTCTCCGCGGGATTCCCGGTCGTCGACATCCGGGTTACCCTCGTCGGCGGAAAGGCGCACAGCGTCGACTCCTCGGATGCCGCGTTCCAGGCCGCCGGGGCGCTCGCGTTGCGAGAGGCGGCGTCTGCGGCGCAGATCCAGCTGCTGGAACCGGTCTCGGCGGTGACGATCAGCGTTCCGGACGGCTACGTGGGCGCGGTGATGAACGACTTGTCCACCCGGCGGGGCCACATGACCGGGACCATCTCGGTCGGCGACGAGCGGAGCGAGGTCAGCGCAGAGATCCCGGATGCAGAGCTACTGCGGTACGCGATCGAGCTCCGTGCGCTGACCGCGGGGAGCGGCTGGTTCCGCCGCAGCTACCTGCGCCACGAACCGGTACCATCCAATCTGGCCCACGCGTCCGTGACGGCGTGAATTCCAGACAAGCGGATGCGCTTGCCCGCGCGGCGGACTCGGTTGAGTCGGCGGGGCAACGCTCGGGTGACGGGCCTGAACCCGGGACGCCCATCCTCATCTGAGACACTGTGGGTTGCTCGTTTGAGCGCATCTGGAAGGAATGACGATGCCGACCACCCGCTTCTCAGTGTCCGCGACCTCCTGGGTCACCCCGATACTTCGCCGGCTGCACCTGCAGACCGAGGACCTCTCCGCCTTCGACGAGAGCTCGTTCACTGACCGGTACATCAAACTCGTCTTCCCCAAGCCCGGCGTCGTCTACCCCGACCAGATCGACGTGCGTGCGCTCCGGGGCACAATGCCGCCCGAGGACCTGCCGGACGTGCGCACCTACACGGCGCTGAATCCCGACGTTGAGGCGGGAACCATGGACATCGACTTCGTTGTGCACGGCGATGAGGGAATCGCCGGCCCCTGGGCGGCGGCGGCACAGGTCGGCGACATCCTGATCGCCAACGGCCCGGGTGGCGCCTACCGGCCGGACCCCGCGGCGGACTGGCACCTGCTGGTCGGCGACGAGTCGGCGATTCCGGCCGTCACCGCGGCACTCGAGGCGCTCACCGATGGCGCCGTCGCGCGGGTGGTCGTGCTGGTCGAATCTGCGGCTCATGAGCCGCAGCTGGCGCTGCCGACCGGGGCAACCGTCACGTTCGTGCACCGCGACAGTTCGCCGGAGGATGGACTCGAGACAGCCGTTCGCGCGGTGGAGTGGCTGGACGGGCGGGTTCACGCCTTCGTCCACGGCGAGGCCGAGGAGATTATGGAGGCCGAGGAGATTATGAAGGGCGTGCGGCCATACCTCCGCACCGAGCGGGGTTTGCGGCGCGACCAGCTGTCGATTTCGGGCTACTGGCGCCGGGGCCGTACCGAAGAGGCCTTCCGGGAGTGGAAGTCGGAGTTCGCCCGCACGGACGCCGATTCACCGCAGAACGCAGACGGCGACTCGGGCCGGAGGCCGCTCGCCGCGTCGCTGCGCTGAGGCGCGCCGTGGGGCGCCCGGGCCGCGGGCATCGTCGTGGCGCTGCGGTGACGCGGCGAGCCGGTGACCTGGTGACCCGGTGACGCGGCGAGCCGGCGCACGGCGACGCGGCGACCCGGCAACCCGGCAACCCGGCAACCGGCAACCTGAGCCCCCGGCGACCCGGGCCCGGCGACCCGGGGCCCGGCAACCCGGCGCCCGGCGACCCGGTGCGCGCTGTGCGGCAGCTGCGCCGTTATGCGCCGGGCGTGCCACCCGCATATCGGCGTAAGTACCGCACATCGACGTCGCGTCGCGGGCGTGCAGCTTTCGCGACGGATGGAGGCTCCGCCCGCGCACAAAAATCTCTTGACAATCATCACCAACGATATATCGTTGATACATCGCAAAAGTCTTTGCGAACACGAAGATAGTTCCTGATGACATGGAAAGCAGTTACGAACATGAACCACACATTTCACACCCACGGCGTGGGCTTCGGCCCGGAATTCGGGCGCTCCCACCACGAGTCGCCCGAGCACAACCCGCAGGCACACGGCCGCGGACGCGGCAGGGGAGGAGGATTCGGCCCGGGTGGTCCCGGTTTCGGCGGTTTCGGGCCCGGATTCGGGCTTGGTCCTCGCGCTTCCCGGCGGGCGAGCAAGGGCGACGTCCGCTCGGTGATCCTGTCGCTGCTGGCGGACGGGCCCGCAAACGGCTACGGACTGATCCGGGCGATCGAGGAGAAGACCGGAGGGGCCTGGCGACCGAGCCCGGGCTCGGTCTATCCGACGCTCCAGCAGCTCGTGGACGAGGAGCTCATCTCGTCCACCGGTGACGGCCGACGCACCGATTACGAGTTGACCGAAGCGGGCCGCGCATACCTGGCCGAGCACGCGGATGAACTCAAGGAGGCGTGGGAGGCCACCCCTGGGCAGTCCGATTCCGCTGCGCTCTTCCACGAGAGCGTCGGGAAACTGTTCGGCGTCGTGCAGCAGTTCCGGTTCTCGGCGACCGACGCCCAGCGCACGGCCGCAATCGAGAAACTCGACGAAGCCCGCCGGGCCCTATATCTGATCCTCGCCGACTGAGGTTGATCGCCGCTACGAGGCGGTGTTCCTGATGCCCTCGTGTCGCATCTCCAACTGTGCCACCACGAGTGCGGCGATGTCCTCGAGGTTGGCGATGTCCGCGCCCGATGCCGTGCCAGGAACGATCCCGAGCACGCTCAACGTGCCGATGGTGCGCTCGTCCGAGGTGCGGAGCGGCACACCGACATAGAAGCGGATGCCGAGCGGCCCCGTCACGAGGGGACTGTGCTTCGCCCGGGGATCCACGCGACCGTCTTCGATCACGATCGCCTCGTCGAGCGGTGTGATGGATGCTGTGACGTCCACTTGGCGCGCGATCTCCTCGATCTCGTCGCCGTAGTAGGACTTCAGCCAGAGCCGGTCGTGGTCCACGACGCTGACGACCGCGATCGGCGCGGAGAACAGCCGCGCGGCCAATGCGGTCGCCCGCTGCAGCGCCTGGTTCGGGATGTCGTCGAGGATGTCGGGCTTGGGTAACGGCGGCCGGACGTCACCGGTGCTGATGAAAAGCGGCTCCGTCGGCTCCTTGTGCCGGGCGCTGGAGGCGATCACGACCTGCCGGAGCGTGGCGACAAGTTCACCCTTCACGGGCCGGTCGGCGGGGTTCCGGGCCGTCATCGCCGTGAGCAGCCGCCTCCAGTGTTCGGGCAGCCAGCCGGGGATGACAGGGTCGCGCGACAGCCGGGCAAGCGCGGATTCGACCAGGCTGCCCGGGAACTCGATGTCGCGGGTGAAGCATTCCAGCAGCACCAGCCCGAGCGCGTAGACGTCGCTGGCGGGGCCCACGTCCTGGCCGGACGCCTGCTCGGGACTCAGGTACGCGGCGGTGCCGGTGGTCATGCCTTGTGCCGTCATCCGCTCGACGTCGTCCGCGAGCGCGATGCCGAAGTCGGTCAGTTTGGCGCGTGCCCGCTGCACGTCGTTGCCGTAGTCCACGAGCATGATGTTGGACGGCTTGATGTCGCGGTGAACAACATTGTGCGAATGGATGTACTCGAGGGCTTCGGCCATGTCATAGCCGATTTCCCCGATGTGCCGCGCGGCAAGCGGGCCGTGCCGCAGGCGTTGCCGCAACGTGGGCCCGTTGACGAACGCCATGACCAGATACCGGGTTCGGCGACCCCGGCCATCCATGTCGACTCCGGCGTCGAAGAGTTGCACGAGGCTGTGGTGGTCCAGTGCCGCGAGCACGGCGAGCTCGCTCTCCTGGCGTGCGACGTCGGTCGCACCCGGGTGGAAGAACTTCACGGCGACCGGCCGGCCCAGCAATTCGTCGCGCGCTCGGTAGACGGTCGACATTCCGCCATACCCGACCGGTGTCTCGAGCGCGTAGCGCCCGCCCAGGAGTCTTCCGGCGGCTTCGTCGTGCTCTGGCACTCGCAGTTCCCCCAACGCTCAGTGCCATCGATCGGGCAGTTCCGCTCCAACATAGCCCGATCACTCCTGCCTGCCCATGGCCGTCGGCACCTTTTTTCATCGCCGCCTGAAGGCGGTGATAGAAGGGGACATGCCAGCCCCATCGCCCGCGAAGCGGGTCACCGAGGGGCCGGTGGATTACGGCGACTCAATCGGGAACACGATCCGCGTCTGCCAGTCCGCCGGGTCGGCGCCGCTGTCCGGCCCGACCAGGTACTCCTCCCAGACCTGGCTGGTGGGGGTGAGCTTCTGCTCCGTGAGCCATTCGATGACCTGGGCGTAGGTGTCGGCGAGGGTGTCGTAGTTTCCGGTGTGGACGATCTGGACCGCTGGCCCGCCGGAGAGGTCCACCACCACGGTCGACGGCCCGGTTTCGACCGGGTCGACGACCGGGAAACCGGCCGTGACGTCGACGGTGTCTGTCGGGTTGCCGGTGTACAGGGCGATCGGCGCACCCGCCGGGCGGACTCCCTGTCGCGCCAGCTCCGCAGCTGTGGCGTCGAACGCCGTGCCGAAGAAGATCGACAGCCCGGTCAGCGGGACGACGTCGCGCACCCCCAGCATGGTTTGCGGCTGAAGCTCGACGCGTTGAATGTCCACGATGTGCCCCTGTCCTCGATGGTGTCGATCACCACGACAGGGGGCGCTCCGACCGTGGGGAAGGGCGAGCGACCGAGTCAACGTGCCGGCACACCTGCTGGATGAGGGCCACCCCACTTCGGGTGGGCAGGGCGCCTCACCCGCAGTCCCGGCGCCTGCCGTCCCTAAGATGAGCCCCATGACGAGTATCGCGGCGGTGTTGATCTGTGTCGTCCTGGGTTTGCTGACGGTCTTCCAGGTGCTGCTGATCGCGGGAGTCCCGCTCGGGCGGTTCGCCTGGGGCGGGCAGTCCGAGGTGCTCCCGCGCAAGCTGCGCATCGGCAGCGCGGTGTCGATCCTGCTCTACGTGCTGTTCGCGCTGATCGTGCTCGACGCGGCGACGCTGACGGATGTCTTCCCCAGCGACGCCTTCACATCCATCGCCATGTGGGTGCTCACGGCTTACTTCGCCCTGGGCATTCTGATGAACGCGATCTCTCGCAGCAAACCCGAGCGCTTCACCATGACGCCCGTGTCGCTGGTGCTGGCGGCGCTCTGCCTGGTCGTCGCGCTCGGATAGACCCCTTCGGGCTGCGACGGCGGCTGAGTACCCTAGGGCACACGACAGATGATCAACGACCAGGGGAGCAATCGACAATGACGACAGTGACGTGCGACATCGGTGTGTCCAGCGACGGCTACGCGGCCGGCCCGAACCAGAGCCTGGAGCATCCGCTCGGCGAAGGCGGCGACCGGGTGCATCGCTGGCGGTTCGAGCAGCCTGCCGAGAACGCCGCGGAGATCGAGGCCATCACGTCGGCCGGCGCGTACATCATGGGCCGCAACATGTTCGGTCCCGGACGAGGCGACTGGGACGACGAGTGGAAGGGCTGGTGGGGCGAGGAGCCGCCGTACCACGCGCCGGTCTTCGTGCTCACGCACCACCCGCGGGAGCCGTTGACCATGGAGGGCGGCACCACCTTCACGTTCGTCACCGATGGCATCGAATCTGCCCTGGAGCAGGCGCGCGCTGCCGCGGGGGAGAAGACCGTGGCGGTCGCCGGCGGCGCCGCGACCGTGCGGCAGTACCTCTCTGCCGGGCTGATCGACGAGTTGCGGCTGCACATCGCGCCCGTGGTGCTGGGCACGGGTGAGCCTCTCCTCGAGGGGCTCGACGGCCTCAAGCTGGAGCAGGTCAGCGCAATCGAGAACGAGCTGGTGACCCACATCACCTACCGGGTGTTGCACTGAGCGAGCGCGGCCGCCGTCTGCCGCCCATTCCACGGGTTTCGGACGAGTGCCGCCCGCGTCTCCGCGCCGCCCCGTGGTCTCCGCGCCGCTGCCCCGTTTCCGCGCCGCCGCGTGGCCTCCGCACCGCCGCCCCGTCTCCGCGCCGCCCCGTGGCCTCCGCGCCGTCCCGTGCGTAACTCCTGCAATTCTTAGACCGGTCGGAGCCGCTCCCGCGTGATCACGCGGCGGCGCCCCCGGTGTGTGCGTGAATTGCAGGAGTTATGCACGGGGGCACGGCGGCACCGGCCACGGCGTCGGCGTCGCGGGTGGGCGTCGCACCCCGAACGGGGGCCATTGTTCACCCGCAGGTCGCCGCCGCGTCACCGGCGTGCCGCATCGCCGACCGCTGGTCTCCCTACGCTGCCGAGTGGCATCCGCTGATGCCACTCGCATGCTGTGAACAGGAGAGACCATGCTGCGCACCAAGAAAGTTCTCGCTTCCGCGGCGCTCGCCGCGGTGCTCGGGGGCGCCGGACTGGCGTCCGTCGGCACGACCGCGGCCAGCGCCGCTCCGGTCGTCGCCCCAAGCCCGGGCAACAACGACCGATCCAACAACGACCGATCCAACAATGACAAGGGCAACAACGGCCAGATCAAGAACGTGATCTACCTGCTCGGCGACGGCATGGGCCGCACCCACGTGACCGCCGGCCGGGAGCGCTTCTACGGCGCCAACGGCGAGCTCAACATGGAGAAGCTGCCGGCGCAGGGATACGTCAGCACCTACGCGGTGCAGAAGAACTCCGGCCAGCCCGGCGCCCCCGACTTCGTGCCCAACCTGGTCACCGACTCCGCCTCGGCCGCCACCGCGTGGGCGTCCGGGGTGAAGACCTACAACGCCGCACTCGGCGTCGACGCGAAGGGCACTGTGGTGCCCACGGTCATGGAAATGGCCAAGCAGTCCGGGTTCCGCACCGGCAACGTCTCCACCTCCGAGATCACGGATGCCACGCCCGCCGGCCAGATGAGCCACGCGCTGGCCCGCGGGTGCCAGGGCCCGGTGTACTCGGAGAAGTCCTGCCAGGACCTCGCCATCACCGGTTCCGCGCTGCCGCACGACGACGTCCGGGTGACCCCGATCGCCGACCAGATCGCCCGCAACGGCACCGCCGACGTGATCCTCGGCGGCGGTCTCAGCAGGTTCGACGCCGACGACGAAGCCGCACTTGAGAAGCAGGGCTACGCGGTCCTCGGCTCGGTCGCCAACCAGACCGTCGCGACCAAGGCCGACCTCGCCGCGGCGAAGGGCGACAAGGTGTTCGGACTCTTCAACGGCGGCAACCTGACCGTCGAGAAGACCAAGCAGGCGGACCCCAGCGCCGCGCAGGCACAGGAGCCGACCCTGACCGAGATGACCACGAAGGCCATCGACCTGCTCAGCACCAAGAACAAGGGCAAGGGCTTCTACCTGCAGGTGGAGGGGGCGCTCATCGACAAGCGCTCGCACGCCAACGACGCCGCCCAGACCCTCGAGGAGATCAAGGCGTTCGACGACGCCGTGGGCGCCGCGATGGACTTCGCCAAGCGCGACGGCCACACCCTGGTGATCGTCACCGCCGACCACGAGTGTGCCGGCTTCAACATCATCGAGAAGGGCAGCTTCACCAACGCCGAAGCGGCGACGGCCCCGGCCAACGTCGACGGCGGCAACACCGCGAACAACTCCACCCCGAGCCGCCCGGGCAACAGCACGCTCGACCCGAACCGGTCATCGGGCATCGGGCATCATCAACGGTGGCGGGGCGGGTAGCGCGACCAACTTCGCGCCGGCCACGTTCCGTACACCGGATGACGCGGCATCCGTTGTCGACGGGTCGCCCGATGCCGGCCTGTGGCTGACCTATCTGTCGGGTAACCACACCGGGGCGGATGTGCCGATCTATGGGTACGGTGCCGGCTCGGAGAAGCTGCAGGGCAGCGTCGACAACACCGACCTGTTCGGTGTCGTCACCGACGCGCTGCGCCTGAAGCGCTAGCCGCTGACCGGCGGCGCTCGCCGCCCGGCCATTCGCCGGCCCGGCGCTCGCCGCCCAGCCATCCACCGACCCAACCATTCACCGACCCGGCCGGGGCATCGCGCCCCGGCCGGGCCCTGGCACGAAGGATCCTGTCATGAAGCTCTCCCTCCGCTCTGGGCTCTTGGGCGGTGCCCTGTGCGCCGGCGTCGTCGCCGCTGCCGTGGGGATCGGTGTGGCCGCCGCCGGGCAGGCGGTGTCCGCCCAGCCCGCGGTCAGCGTGATGACCTCGTTCCCCGGCCTCGCGCCCGCGACCGGAGAGCCGACCTTGCCTGCCTTGGCCGGGCTGCACCCGGAGCCGGGTGCCATCGTGCAGGCCGGCGGACCGTTCGACGACCGCTTTCGCCTCGACGCGCTCGCCTTCGACGGCGCGACGCTCAGCGGCACGGTCACCATCACGAGTGACGTGAGCGACCTGCTCGAACTGGAGGTCGTCGCCGGGTTCTATGGTGCCGATGGCAGCCTGCTCGGCACCGGCCGGTATGTGCACCACGCTGACGGGGACCACGCCCACAGCGGACCACCCTCTGAGAGTGAGGCGTTCGAGGTCGCGGTGCCCGCTGGTCTGGCGCAGCAGGCCGTGGCCGTGGGCGTCGGCGTTCCCGTGCTCGTGAACGAATAGCGGGCGGCTCCACGCAGCGGTGCGCTCGTATTTTCGCCCTGTCAGTGGGCCGCCTCGTGCGTAACTCCTGCAATTCCTGAGCCGCGCATTCAACTTCCGCGTCATGACGCGGTTGCGCCTGGGGTGCGAACGCGAATAGCAGGAGTTACGCCCACGGGGCCGGGCACACCGTTTGCGCGGCAGGCGCGTGACCCGCTCACCTCGTCAGGGGCGGGTCAGGGGTGGGTCAGCGGCGCCTTGGTGTCGGGGAAGGGCGGCTCGTCCGTGTGGCCATAGGGCTCGATCCGCTCGTGGCTGGCAGCGGCGGCCCGCCGGCGTTCCTCGTCGAAGCTGCCTTCAAGACCGTCGAACCCTGGATTCAAGGCGTCGGCCGACCCGCGCGCCGAGTCGCCGGACCCGCGGTGCTTTCCGTGACGCCCCCACATACAGCTGAACTTACGCCGCGGTGGCGAGAAATCAATCCGGTTGAAATTCTGGACGATGTATGCAGCAGTGCGTATGCACAGGCTGGACAGACGGCTTAGGGGCGCGTCTGCTTACCGTCGAGCCACAGCGTGTCGGAGTCGTCGCTGTGAGCGGTGCCGGTGCCGACATGCTTGGCGTCGATCTTCTCGCCCTTCTTGATCACGTGCACCAGCGCCATGGCGTGGCCGCGACCGAGGTCGAAGTCGGCCTTCAGCCAGTCGACGATTGCGCCGGCCTTCGTCGCCGGGTCGTCGAACCCCTTCTCCTGGGCGAGGGCGACGAATTGGCGCGGCGTCAGCCCGGTCTTGTCTTCGATGTTGTCGAGGTAGGCCTGGAATGACATCGCTGCTCCCTTGCGATCGGTGTATTCGAGAGCGTAGCGAGTTCGGCCCGGCCGCGACAGGCGCGGCACCGGCCGGCCCTAGCGGGTGAGGAATGCGGTGGCCGCGAGCAGCATGCATCCGCCGATCACGATCGCGAACAACGCCAGCCAGACAGGGGACGGCACGCCGGTACGGCGGTACAGCAGGTACGCGTCGGAGGTGGGCAACTGGTCGCGGCGGCCCACGTGCACGCCGACGACGGTGCCGAGCCCGCGCACCGCGCCGACCAACAGGGCGCTGCCGAGCACCAGCAGCGCATAGCTCTGCACCGCGGGCGTGGCGTAGAACCAGAGCAGGGTGCTCACAGCAGCGGATGCGAGCACAACGAGGATTCCGAACAGGTTGCGGATCACCAGAATGGTCACCACGAGCACGACGCCGCCGGCAAAGAGGGCGAGGGCGGTGTACCCGTTGAAGACGCTCCAGAGCTGGGCGGCGCCCACGATCGCCGGTGCCGGGTAGCCGAGCATTCCGCTGATGACGACGCCGAGAATGCCGCGACCGCTGCTGAGGGCATCACCGGAGTGGTTGCGGCGGATTCGGATGCCGTGCACCACCCGCCCGGTCAGGATCGCGGCGACGGCGTGCCCGAGTTCGTGCACCAGCGTGGTGAACAGGCCGAACCAGCGCCAGGTGACCGGGGGGATGCTGAGCGCGGCGGCGGCCACGAGGATTCCGAGCAGGATCCCGGGGGAGACGTCGACCGGGGCGGTCGGGCTGAGCAGGGTGGGCCAGTCGAGGGCGGTGAATGGAGTGTCGATGCCTCCAGTCTGCCGGATTCGCGTGCCAGCGTGCTCTGCCGGGCCGCCCCTGCCGGGCCGGCGAGCCCCATCTGCCGTGCCGAGGGCCGCTCGTGGCGCCCGCCGGGCCACTTTTGCCCCCGCCGGGCCAGTTTTGCCGCCCGCCGGGCCGCGCCTGCCATGCCGCGGGGCCGACTCTTGCACGCCCCTGGTGCGTAACTCCTGCTATTCGTAGACCGGTCGGTGCCGCTTCCGCGTGATCACGGGGCCGCGCCGAGCCGGGGATCGCAAATTGCAGGAGTTACGCACGGGGACGGACCGATACCGCCCGGAGAATCGGCCCGGCGGCTGTCTGGCTTCGCCGCCGAGGGGGTTAACTGGGAATCCACAGAGACGGGGAGCCATGTCCGGATCGAAGCAGACCGAAATCGAGCGTAAGTACGATGTGGACCTCGCCGCCGTTGTACCAGACCTGTCCCGACTCGACGGCGTCGCCGCGGTCGATGGCAGGGAAGCGGTCACCCTGACAGCCGTGTACTACGACACGGATGCCGCGGATCTCGCGCGTCACCGCATCACGTTGCGCCGACGTGAGGGCGGCGGCGACGCCGGCTGGCACATCAAGAAGCCCGCCGACGAGGGCCGCACCGAATTCCATTGGCCGCCCGGGGTGGGGGATACCCACGAGACCGTTGCGGCTGCCCGTCCCGGTGCAGACGCGGAAGATCCAGCCCCTGCCGTCCCCGACGTGGTGCTCGAGCCGGTGCGCGCGATCGTGCGGGACCGGCCGCTCAGTCCGCTGGCCCGCATCACCACCACCCGCACCGTCGTGCGGTTGCTCAATGCCGACGGGGAAGCCATCGCCGAGGTCGCCGACGACCAGGTCTCGGCATCGGACGTCCGCAATGGCGGGTACCTCCAGTGGCGGGAATGGGAGGTCGAGTTCCTCGAGGCGCCGCCGGCGACGCGCAAAGGGCGCGCCGCGTTCTTCGACGCGGTCGAGGCGCAGCTCACGGCCGCCGAAGCACACCCGTCGGCGAGCCAGTCCAAGTTGGCCCGGGCTTTGGGCGTCGAGTCGCTGACCGAACTCGAGGGTGCCCAGACAGCCAAGGCGCCCCAGACAGCCAAGGCGGCCGAGTCGGCCGAGTCGGCCAAGGCGGCCAAGTCGGCCAAGTCGGCCGAGGCGGCCGACACGACCCAGGCAGCCCAGGCGGCCACGCACAGACCCCTCGAGCTTGCGCCGGGAACCGCGGCATCCGTTGTCCTTCCCGCGCTCAGCGCCCTGGTCGATGCACTGGTCGCGAGCGATCCGGCGGTGCGCGCGGACGAGGCCGGTGCCGTGCACCAGATGCGCCGCGTCGTGAGCCGGCTGCGGAGCGTGCTGCGCACCTACCGCCGCTTGTTCGACCGCGCGCCCGTTGACGCCCTTCTCGACGACCTCGACCGGCTGGGCCATGCGCTCGGCGAGGCGCGCGATGCGGAAGTTCGCCGCGCCCGAGCGGCGACGGCCCTGGAAGCCCTGCCGGTGCGGGACACGGATGCCGAGGCCCGCCTGGTCGGCGGCGACCGGACCGTATACGCCCAGGCGCTCGGCCGCGTGCGGCAACTGCTCGGGAGCGAGTCCTATTTTCGATTGCTCGACGACCTCGATGCGTTCGTCGCCTCCCCTCCGCTCGCCGAGAAGGCGTCGAAATCGGCCAAAGCCCAGGTGCGCACGGCGTTGCGCTGGCAGGTGAAGCGGCTGCGCAGGCGAGCGGATGCCGCACAAGCGTCGGACGTCGACCGTGACGCGGCGCTGCATGAGGCACGGAAGGCGGCACGGCGTTTGCAGCGTGCATCAGCCGCGGTGGCACCGATGGTGGGCCGCCGGCAGGCGACCGCGATCCACCGCATTACGGCTGCCGCCAAGCCGATCGTGGGAACCCTCGGTGACCACCGCGACGGCCGGCTGTTCGCCGAGCACCTGAAGATCGAGGCGCAGCGCGCGCGGGCGGCGGGCGAGGACACCTTCGTCTACGGCTTGCTCATCGGCGGCGACGAATCGGACGACGACGTGCTGGTTTCGCTGCGCGCGGCGGTGCGCAGAATTGAGGAGGCGGCACACCGGCTGTGAAGCGCGCCGACTGCACGCCGACTGCGCGCCGACTCCGTCGCCGAGAACGCAGTAGTTGGGTCTAAACGGCGCGGATAAACCCAACGACTGCGTGTTCGCGGGGGTGGGGGACCCGCTCAGGGGAAGAAGTCGGTCAGCACGGGGGCGATGATGGCGGCGTCGACGTCGTGCCCCTGGCCCTGGATGATGACCGTTTTCGCCCCGGGTATCGCCTCGCCGAGTTGCGTCGTGATGTCGGTCGCCCAGGCGCTGTCGCTGCCAGAGACGACCAGCGCCGGCACTGCCACGGCCGCATACCGTTCCACGGGCACGGTTCCGTCGCCCACTGCGGCGACGTCCACGGGCAGGGTGTGGGCCACGCCCAGCATGCCCGGCCACCAGGGCTGCTGGGTCATGTAATCCATCGCCGCCACCGGCAGCCCGGTGCCCTGGAGAAAAAGCCTGGCCGCCCGGTCGCGGTCGTCCGTCCCGAGGGCATCACGGATGCTCGTGCGCCATTCGTCCGGGGAGCCCACGCTCGTGTCGGGCGTCACCAAGGGCGGCTCGTAGGTGGCGACGTGTGTGACGGGCAGCCCGCGCACAGCCGCCTCAAGCCCGATCACCGCGCCGGACGAGTGACCGTAGACACGGGCGGATCCGCCCGCTGCGCCGATGAGCGCGGCCAGGTCGTCGATCTCCCGATCGATCAGTTCGGCGTCGGAAGCCGGGTTGGCGCCGGCGTCGGTGCTGTCGCCCCGGCCGCGGCGATCGTAGGTGTAGACCGTGAAATGGGCCGCCAGCAGTCCCGCGAGGTCATGGGCCGAGCCGCGGGTGTTGAACGCGCCGCCGATGATGATCACGGCCGGCCCGGTCCCGGTTCGCTCGAATGCGAGGGTGGTTCCATCGGATGACGTGACGGACTGGGTCATGGCAACTCCTCGGTGAACGTTCGGTCCCGGCAGCGCCTGCCGGGCGTTGCGTCTACAGGGCACAGAGACTACCCGACGTTGAACGGGATCAGCACTAGGAGGTCAGGTATTGCTCGTGCTGCCGATGGGCTTCGGCCACCTGCTCACGGATGCGGTCCACGTCCTTGGCCTTGTTCCGGTACTTCGGCTCCATGGTCATGATCTCGGCCTCTTCCGCCACGAGCTGCCGGTAGATGCGCTCGTGCTCGGCGGCATCCGCTGTGTAGCCCAGGTCCAAGTAGTTGACCGCGTGCCGGCGTGCGTTGTTGATGGCGGTCTGGGCTTTGCCCGCCTTGCTCAACAGCGAGAGAACCACCGTGACGACCAGCACCCCGACGATGACGGTGAGGGACAGGCCGGTCGAGATCTCGAAGACGGGAACGTGTTCCCCATCGTTGATGAACGGCAGGTTGTTTTCGTGCAGCGCGTGCAGCACCAGCTTCACGCCGATGAACGCCAGGATCGCCGCCAGCCCGTAGGAGAGGTAGATGAGCCGGTCGAGGAGCCCGTCGATCAGGAAGTACAACTGGCGCAGCCCCATCAGGGAGAAGGCCGTGGCGGTGAAGACGATGAAGGTGTTCTGGGTCAGGCCGAAGATGGCCGGAATCGAATCCAGGGCGAACAAGACGTCGGTGCCACCGATCGCCACCATGACCAGCAGCATCGGCGTGAGCGCCCTCTTGCCGCCCTGCATCGTGAACAGCTTGTCGCCGTCGAAGTAGTCGGTGGTGTGGAACAGCCGCCGGGCCAGCCGGATCATGAAGTTGTCGGCCTGGTCCTCGCCGGTGTGCGCCGGCTTCAGCAGGTTTCCTGCCGTGACCAGGAGGATCAGTCCGAAGATGTAGAACACCCAGGCGAAGGAATTGATCAAGGCGGCGCCGAGGAAGATGAATCCGGTGCGGGCGATCAACGAGAAGACGATCCCGAACAGCAGCACCTTCTGCTGATCCTCCCGGGGAACTTTGAAGCTGGCGATGATGATCAGGAAGACGAACAGGTTGTCCACCGACAGCGCCTTCTCGGTGATGTACCCGGCGAAATACTCCGACCCCATCGCGCTGCCGCCCAGGACGAAGACCAGGATGCCGAAGACGACCGCGATCCCCACGTAGACGGAAGACCAGATCGCTGCCTCCTTCAAGCTCGGCACATGGGCCTTGCGGATGTGGAAGAAGTAGTCAAAAGCCAACAGTCCGAGGATGACGACGATGGTCACTCCCCAAATCACGGGGGAAACGGTCATGGTCTCTACTTTCGTCAGGAGTGACGCCGCAGCGAGTCGACTGGCCGGTCGGGTTAGGGGGCGCGCCGCTCCTCAGCCCGCACCAAGCGATTGCCTTCCGCATCGACGCGCAGCTGTGAGCACAGGATATCAAGGGGCAGCCGCTCGTACTCCGGGTCGAGTTCGATCCGCGCGAGCAGGTAGCCGTTGTCGGGGACCGGAACCGGGACGGGGTGCTTTCCATCGTCGATCACCGCGCCGACGATGGTCCCGGCATCGTCGTGCACGGCCAGCAGCAACATCAGGCCTGCACCTTGATCGCGGTGAATTGCAGCAGCCCGCCATTGCCGGATGGCCGGAACTCGCGGCCGATCGGGTCTGACACGGTCAGTATGAAGTGTTCCGCCTGGTTGAGCTCGTTGTCCGAGGTCGTCCACTGCCGCTCGATCTCGACCTGCATGTTGGGCTGCAGCGGCCGGATGGCATAGCCCCAGTAGTCCGAGTCGTTGCCGAGCGGCCAGTACCATTCCAGCGTTCCGAGGGCCTGGTAGAGGCCGTTCTGGTTGGCGTGCGGAGCCCAGAACTCTGTGACGGTGGCCATGCCTGACACGGTACTCCAGCGGGTCCTCCGCTGAAAGGCAGGCCTCCTGCGGCTACGGAAGGTCTGGGCTGGCCAGCTGGATCGTCAGGACGGATTCCCCGGGGACGGATGCGTCGGCACCGATGATCACGAACCAGGACGTCGCCGGGTCCTCGCCGCTGGCGAGTGCGCTCAGCTCCGTGCTGCCGTTGCTCGAGGAATCACGACTGATCCACCCGGCCGCCATGAGCTTCCCGACCATCTCGGTGGCGACGGTGGCGGCATCCGTTTTCGGGTCGAGCGTGATGGTGCGGATGATGCCGTAGTAGCGGCCCGCGCTCGCCGTCTTCTCCACGACCTGGGCGTGGTCGTCGACGTTGACGATGACGGCGGAGTCGATCAGCGCCCGGATGGCTTCGGCCAGGCGGGTCGACTCGTTTGTGATCGACTCCTCCGTGAGCGGATCGGGCACCACCGGGGTCACCGCTGCCGGGGCGACGGATGCGGTGGGCGCGGTCGTCGACGTCGGTGCCGGCGCCGAGGTGGCCGGGGTGGCCGGGTTCGCGCCTCCGGCCGTGCACCCGGTGAGGAGGAGGGCGGACGCGAGCACGGCGGCGACAAGCCAAGCTGGAGCCACCGATCCTGTCATTCAGCCAAGTGTAGGCGGGCACACCCCTGGGTTGTCGCGCCTACGCGAGCAGGATCAGCACCAGCCCGATCAGCGGAAGCGTGCCCTGCGTCACCGCCGCGCGGGCGTAACCGCGACCCGTGCTGACCAGCACAATGGAGGCGGCGAGCATGCTGGCCATCGTGAAGACCACGAGCGCGAGCCCGGCGTCGTGCCAGCCGATCCCGAAGAAGACGATCCCGACGAGGGCGCCGATGGCCAGAAACAGGTTGTAGAAGCCCTGGTTGTAGGCCAGCGGGCGGGTGGTGTTCGCGTCGGCCTGGTTGGGGACGCCGAATCGTTTCCAGATCGCCGGGCGAGTCCAGCCCACGCTCTCCATGATGAAGATCACCACGTGCAGCGCTGCGGCGAGGGTGACAACCAGGGTGGCGACGATGATCATGCGGTCAGCCTATTGCTCACGGTGCCGCGCTGCCCACGCCGGCCGTGTTGCGCATCCGTTCAGATTGATAGGGGAGACTCGAGGTTCGCCGCCCTTGATCCAGAAAGCAGCAGTCATGACTCTCGCCCTCATTCGCCACGGAGAAACCGAGTGGAACCGCGAGCTCAAGTTGCAGGGTTCGACGGACATCCCGCTGAACGACACCGGCCGCGGCCAGGCGCGGGAGGCCGTCGAGTTGCTCGCGCCTGAGCGGTGGGATGCCATCGTGAGTTCACCGCTATCCCGGGCGCGGGAGACCGCCGAGATCATCGCGTCCGGCTTGGGCATCACGCTCGGCCCGACCTATGACCTGCTCACCGAGCGGAACTACGGTGCCGCTGAGGGCGCCACCGCCGAGATCGTCGCCGCGCGCTGGCCGGACCGGCAGTACCCGGGCCTCGAGCCCCTGGACTCCGTCGTCGATCGCGGCACCCGCGCGCTGGAGCAGGTGGCCGCAGACTTCGACGGCGCCCGCACCATCATCGTCTGCCACGGAACCCTCATCCGGTACACGCTGCAGCACCTCTCCGGACAGACCTTCGACCAGATCCTCAACGGCGCCATCAGCACCGTAGAGCGGCACGACGAAGCCTGGCGGGTGCTCAGCGTGAACGGCGAGCCACTCGAGGTCGTCGCGACACGGTAGCGCCGATGTCGTCGGCGCGCCGTGCGTAACCGCTGGGATATCTCGCGCAGCCCACCGGATTGGGCCGAAAACGGCCGTTTCCGCCAGAATCCCCGCTGTAGCGCACGCGAGTCCAACGGCGGTGGCTGTGTCAGTGGCTGCGGCTACGCTCAATGCAGCCGACAGAAAGGGCACGGATGTTCCTGCTTGACGGAGACGTGGTCACCAGTGCGAGCGACCTGACCGCCGCGTCGAAATGCGAGTTCGCGTTCCTGCGCAAGCTGGACGCGAAGCTCGGCCGTATTGACGCCGTGCCCGACACGGCCGACGCGATGCTGGAACGCACGTCCCGCCTCGGCGACGAGCACGAGGCGCGGGTGCTGGAGGGCTACCGCCGCCGTTTCGGGTCCGGTGTGGCGGAGATCGCCCGGCCGGAGCAGATGGACCGGGCAGCGCTTGACGAGGTCACCGCCGAGACCGTGCGGGCGTTCAGCGGGACGGCGGACGTCGTGTTCCAGGCCACGTTCTTCGACGACGGCTTCGGGACCGTGTCCGTGGACGCCAGCGTTCTGGTGGCGGAGTCCGTCGATGCCGCCGGTTCCGGCCGGACCATCGTCGAAGTGAGCACCTCCGCCGGCTGCTCCGTCGCGTTCATCGGGTTCGCGGACTTCATCGTGCGCCAGCCCGACGGCAGCTGGCTGGTGCAAGACACGAAGCTCGCCCGGCACGCCCGGGTCACCGCCCTGCTGCAGCTCGCCGCATACGCGGAGCAGCTCGAACGGATCGGCGTGCGGCCCACCGAAACGGTCGAACTGCTGCTCGGCGACGGGTCGGTGAGCGAACATCGGCTCAGCGACATCCGCCCGGTGTACCGCAAGCGGCGTGAACGGTTGCTGCAGATCATCGGCGAGCGGCTGGCGGATGCCTCCCCGGTCGCCTGGGGCGATCCGCGCTACACGGTCTGCGGGCGCTGCGACACCTGCGAGGCCGAGGTGCAGGCGCACCGCGACCTGCTGCTGGTGGCCGGCATGCGCGTGACCCAGCGGGCGCGGCTGGCGACCGCGGGCATCCGCACCATCGACGAACTCGCGGCATCCGCTGACACTATCGTCGGGGTCGATGGAATCGCCGACTCCACCCTGCAGGGCCTGCGCACGCAGGCGCGGTTGCAGGTGAGCGCCACGGACGGCAGGCCGCCGCCTGTCGATGTCTACAACCCGGGGGCACTGGCCGTTCTGCCCGAGCCGGACCCCGGCGACATCTTCTTCGACTTCGAGGGCGACCCGCTGTACACCGAGGGCGCCTCCGCCGGCACGGTGCAACAGTGGGGGCTCGACTACCTGTTCGGTCTGATCGAGCCCGACGGAACGTTCCGTGCGTTCTGGGCGCACAGCTGGGCGGAGGAGAAGCAGGCGCTGCTGGACTTCCTCGACTACCTTCGCGCCCGGCGCGCGGCGTACCCGAACATGCACATCTACCACTACGCGTCCTATGAGCGCACCCACCTGTTGAGCATCGCCGCGCGGCACGGCGTCGGCGAAGACGAGGTCGACCAGTTGCTCCGCGCGAACGCACTCGTCGACCTCTACCCGCTGGTGCGCAAGACCATCCGCGTCGGCTCCCGGTCGTACTCGATCAAGAAGCTCGAGCCGCTCTACATGGGCGACGACCTGCGGGTGGGGGAGGTCACCAACGCGGCCGACTCGATCACCGAGTACGCCACCGCGATGGAGCTCCGGTCACTCGGCCGCAGTGTGGAGGCACAGCGGATGCTCGACTCCATCGCCGACTACAACACCTACGACTGCGTATCGACGCTGCGCCTGCGGGACTGGCTGCTCGCCCGGGCTGCCGAGCGCGGCATCGGAACCGGTGGACCGCTGCCGGAGTCGGAACTCGACGAACTCGAACCATCCCCGCTGCGGGACGCGCTGCTGGCACTGGCCGGGGGCGTGCACGCGGGCGGCCAGCCGACGGTGGGAATCCCGATCTCCTCCGGTGCGCAGGTGGTGCCGGAGCGCACCGCCGACCAGACCGCCGCGGCGTTCGCCGCCGCAGCGATCGACTACCACCGGCGGGAGCAGAAGAGCTTTTGGTGGGGCCACTTCTTCCGGCTGGAATACCCGATCGACGAATGGCAGGACACCCGCGACGTGCTCCGCATCGACCAGGTGCGTGTCGAACGGGACTGGTACCGCGAGGGCAAACAACGCACCGACCGCCGTGAGCTGAGGCTGCGCGGGCGGCTCGCGCCGGGCAGCAGCATCAAGCCCGGCGACCAGGCCGGCCCGTTCCTGCTCTACGAACACCCCGGACCGTTCCAGAACCCCGGCACCCGCGACGACGCCAGGGCATACCGCCCGGTGCGGGTGCTCGAGGTCGCCGACGACGGCAGCATCCTGGTCGAGGAGACCCTGCTCGCCGGGGTCGCCCCGTACCGGACGGAACCGATCGCCCTGGCACCGGCCGCTCCGCCGTCAGCAGGCCAGCAGAAGCCGGCCATCGACGAATGGGCGCAGGCGATCGTCGACTCACAGTCCGCGGGCGCGCCGGCGGTGGAATCGCATCCGTCTGGATCGCATCCGGCTGGATCACATTCGACTGGATCGCATTCGCCGGAGTCACGTCCGTGGCCGCGCGAGCCGATGGGCGACATCCTGCGTCGGGTGCCGCCGCGGACCCGCGCCGGCCGACTCGCGCCGGCAGTGGCGAGCGACGGGGGCGCCGACCGGGTCAGCGCTGTCGCCGCCAGCCTCCTCGACCTGGACCGGTCATACCTGGCGGTGCAGGGCCCGCCGGGCACCGGCAAGACCTACCTGGGCGCGCATGTGATCACAGCCCTGGTTCGGGACCACAACTGGAAGATCGGCGTGGTCGCCCAGTCCCACGCGGTCGTTGAGAACCTACTCTCAGCCGTGGTGAAGGCGGGACTCGACCCGTCGCTGGTCGGCAAGGTGCCCAAGGCCAACTCCGACGCCACCAATGTCCTGTACACCCCGCTGCCCAAGGAGGGTCAGCTGATGTTCGGCGCCGAGCACGCCCAGTCCGGGTTCGTACTCGGTGGAACAGCATGGGACTTCAGCAACCCCGCCCGGGTGCCCCGGCACTCGCTGGACCTGCTCGTGGTGGATGAGGCCGGTCAGTTCTCGCTGGCGTCGACGATCGCCGCCAGCGTCGGCGCCCGCAACCTGTTGCTCCTGGGGGACCCGCAGCAATTGCCGCAGGTCAGCCAGGGCACCCACCCCGAGCCGATCGACCAGTCGGCGCTCGGCTGGGTGAGCGCCGGCCACGATGTGCTTCCGCCCGATCTGGGTTACTTCCTCGCCGAGAGCCGCCGCATGCACCCCGCCGTGACGGCCCCGGTGTCGGAGCTGTCGTACGAGGGGCAGCTGCACGCGCACCCGGTGGCCTCCAGCCGCTCACTGGCCGGGGTCGAGCCCGGGTTGCACGCCGTACCGGTCGAGCACGTCGGCAACTCGATCGAGTCGCCGGAGGAGGCATCCGTTGTGGTGTCACTGGTGCGGTCGGTGCTCGGAACCCGCTGGACGGATCCCACCGAGGACCGCTACGACGAGCCGATCACCGAGGCCGACCTGATCGTGGTGACGCCGTACAACGCGCAACTGGCCGTGGTGCGCCAGGCGCTGGTCGCAGCCGGGTTCGACGCCGTGCGGGTGGGCACGGTGGACAAGTTCCAGGGCCAGGAGGCGGCCATCTCGATCGTGTCACTGGCCGCGTCGTCCGCCGATGATGTGCCCCGCGGAATGTCGTTCCTGATCATGAAGAACCGGCTGAACGTGGCGATCTCCCGCGCCAAGTGGGCAGCATACCTGGTGTATTCGCCGGCGCTGACCGGGTACCTGCCCGTGACCCCGGCCGGGGTGACGGAACTCAGCGCGTTCATCACGCTGGTGGAGGCGGGGGAGTGAGCCGCGGCATCCGCTCAGACCTCGCGGGGGATTCGCGAGGCAAGGCGCGACAGCTCGATGCGGTTCGAGGTGCCGGTCTTCCGCAACAGATGGGAGATGTGTGAACTGACCGTCTTCCCGCTGATCGAGAGTGTTCGGGCGATCTTCCCGTAGGTTCGCCCGGCGACGACGTGCGCCAAGATCTCGTCTCCCCGGTCGTCAGGCCCGCGAGGGCGGCGATCGGCTCGTCGGTGGCGTCGACCGCGGTGACCGCGGCAACCTGGCCGACCGGGATCCGGGCGCTCGACGCGAGCGCCAGAAGCTCGGCCTGGATCGGCCGGGCTTCCAGCTCGTTGGCCAGGCCCATCATGATTCGCTCGACTTCCGCTCGCAACTGGACCGTCGCCGCGCTCACCGCAGTACTCCTGGCCGGCACCGGAGTGGTTCCCGCATCGGCAGCGCAGTATCCCGGAACCGCATCCTCCAGCACTCCCGTGGTGTCGATGCAGGACTTCCGGAATTGCCCGCTCACTCGCATCGGGACCCAGTTCGTGTGCTGCGATGACCTGATCGGCGCCGGTTTCGCCGCGCCGTCCTTCGTCCAGGAGAGCTGATCAACCGCTCGGTATCCATTACGGAGCCCACGTCTATGCGTCGGGGGGGGGGGGGGGGGGGGGGGGGGGGGGGGGGGGGGGGGGGGGGGGGGGGGGGGGGGGGGGGGGGGGGGGGGGGGGGGGGGGGGGGGGGGGG